>JAGGZS010000019.1 GCA_021161885.1 bacterium | reverse complement strand
TTGTAATAGTTACAGGATGCGCGCATAGCGGAATTATTAATATAATAAAAAAAGCTCAATCTGTTATGAATGATGACAGAGTTTATTGTATTCTGGGCGGAACTCATCTTATAAATACTTCTGCAAACAGGTTAAAACTAACAGCAAATTATTTGAAAAAAATTAATTTAACACATTTATATGCCGGTCATTGTACTGGTTTTAATTCGGCTTGTTATTTACAATATGAACTTAAAGATGTCTTTAAACCGCTTGAAACCGGGTTGGAATTATCGTTTAATTTTTAGTCCCGCTCAAAAACAGGTTATTATTTCCCGAAAAATATTTATGGCGGGAATACGGCTTATTTTAAATTATCCTTTTGGACATATCTTTCATTTTTTAAGGAACAAGGTTACAAACTGTATCTTACTCTAATATATATATTAGTATTTTTTTCATATTGCCCGAACTCGGTAAAATCTTTTTCTCCCCAAAAAAGGTTTCCGCCGACCATTACGGTTAGACTGTCGTTAATATCGTATCCGACAGATGGCCTGCAGTAAACATCGTTATCAGTAGGAGAATAAAAGACAAATATATTGATATATCCGGTCTGTCTAAAAAATTCTTTACGTATTGAATAGGTAAGCAGCTGCCTGAAAGGATCTCGTTTAAAATCTTTATTCATCAAATTTCGTTTATATGAATGGTATCGCATCATTTGTTCAATATAATATTGAACACCCATGGTAAGATCATTTTGGAATCCCTGGGAATATCCGAGCAAATATTTTATCATAGAATTTTCAATTAAAGGATCGTTGCCGTTGCGGTCATTACGGCTGTCTAAATATCCGATTTCAGTATTGGCGATACCGTTATAAAAGGGACCCCTTACACTTGCACCGTATACTGTAACCGGTGGATAGTAGACTGTATCGGGAATATTTTTGAATCCCCGAGGATTTTTTAAAAAGCCGTTAAAAAAATATCCGGCTACTTCATATCTGCCGATATTACGATACATCCTTACAGCCTGCTCACTATTGGAAAACTGTTTTTTAGGTTCGTGATAACGCCAATTTGATTTTTCACCTGCAATTTTTCCTTTAAATCCGTTAAAAAATAAAATTCGGTCGCCGGTAGGGGTTGTGTTTTTAAAAAACCACGGTAAAAATACAGCATCAATGTTCACTATATCATTAAAAAAGGTAACTCTTAGTGAGTCCTGCGGTTTTTTGAGATACTCATCATTTCTGCCTATAAAAAAGGATATATAATCTTTGGCGAACATATCGTTAATAAACAAATAATCCCCGGTTCCCCAAGTTAAAATTTGCCTGCCTATCTTAATATCGAATAATGAATTCGGGCGGAGAAACAGACTTAATTCACGTGTTTCATACCGCAGTGCCTCTTCGTAAATATCAACTAATAAATCGCCTGAATATATAATTTCAGGACCAAAACCAGCAAGAAAATCGATATAATCCAGATAGTGAGTCGTTTCAAAATGAATACGTCCCTCAAAAGCGATATATTCATCTTTTTCTGTTTTCTCATAATCTCTTACGGGAATACCGTAAAGCCCTTCCGCGAAAAATCGGGAATCATCAAAATAGTCATTGTAAAAATCATCTATGCCGGAAAAAAAGTTAGAGCATTTTTCTTCCGCATTGCATATTTTTTGATAAAAGAAAAAAATTATAAAAATAACCGCTATACCGACCGCGCTGGTTTTTATCATCTTAAATTTTTGTACTCCTATGATAGATATCTCTACCTAAGCCATTTTCGAGGTTTTTGCCTGAGGTATCGTTCTGTAAAAATTTTTTCATCAATATTTATATCATATTGGACTTTCTCAAATTCAGAAACAGTAAAACCGCCGGTCCTCAAATCGCTTGCTTTAGATTTTGTAACCGTCAAATATCCGTCAATCTTTTTTGTTTCCAATGCTTCAATGGTACGGTATTTTTCATCTTTTTGATAATATTCGCTTTTTAACGGCATAAATGTCTTTTTATCGATCCAAACATTGTATGAATCAAACTCTACACTCTGAGGGTCTTTCGGGACATTCTTCAAAATATAAAATTTATCGGTTTGTTTGATAAGTTCATGGGTATCTTCGTTGATTCCGCGTCCGGATATATCTTCATATAAGAAATGAGATCCCGCGAAACTGGTTCTTTTATCATTTGAAGCGATGCGTTTGACCAAGTCAAGCGCTGGCAAATATAGCCACCTGTCGTCATCGGTATCTATATGTTTCCATACCATAAATACCATATTGCGCACATCAGCGGGTTTTTTAAAAAACACATAATATTTTTGTTCACCGCCATCTTTTATGTCTTTGCGCAAAATGATGAATGTTCTTTTACGTTCACGCCCTAGACTGTCGGTAATAATCATATTAACTTTTGCTTTACCGTCAGCCCCTTGATAAAAAGCCATAAGATTGGCTTTTTCAACTATTTCATCCGCAGAAATATCTTCTGCATAGATGCGGGTAGAAATCAAAGTGTTAATAACTAACGCAGCCATAAAAATAAATCCTGTTAAATATCGTTTCATAATTACCTCCATAGATAAATAGTTATTTATTACAACTGCTGAATCGTTTTTTTACGAGACAACACAATCCTGCCGCAAGAATTATTATCCCCGTAATAATAAGAATCCAAGTTAGCGGACCGGACGGCAAAAATCTTTTCAAATTAAGCAGCACCAATATAACAAAACTTACTGCCATAATAATACAGGATACACAACTGCACATTATTTTTTTTGTTGAATAGATTTGTCCAAATAGGATCTTCTGAAAAAAAGTGATAAGAGCCGGCAACAAAAACAAAGTTGCGATACCCGATACCGCCAGTATTGTAGCGAGAAAGACTCCTACGGTTTTATACGGTATTAAAGGAGCGGCTATAAGCGGCAAAAAGCCAACCGCTATAACAATAATATTGCGGGCTATAGCGAGAGCCGGTTCATCAAATAAATAAGATACGGTCAACTTCCAATTTTTGTATTTTGAAAATAATTCCCGTGCCCGCACAAGAAAATGAATAGCAAAATCTACCGCAAGCCCAAGCGTCAATGATGACAACACCGCAATAGGCATATCGTAATCTTTGCCTATCAGACCAACAGTACCGTAAATAAAAGCTATTGTAACCGTTAACGGGATCATACATAAAAATCCCCACAGAACCGAACGGAACAGATACGACATCATCAAAAACACCACAAGAAAACTGCCCAAAAAGGCGGACAACATACCTTTTACCATTTTATTCTGCCAGAAAATATTAATATACGATGCGCCGAACCAATGGTAACTCAAGGGAACCGGCGGAGGATACCGTTTTATATATTTATCCATAAAATCAACCACTTTCGACATATCCTTATTATCTCCGCTTCGAAGCTGGACCCAGATACTTGTCTTTATATAGTCCGGTGTTACAAGATGCCACAAGTCGTCAGGACGATGGCTGTTCTGGAAAGTCAATAAACATTGCGCTACCGCTTTTTTAGTATCGGGAATCCGAAATTCTTTATCCTTGCCCAGCAGTAATTCACGATGAACCGTCTTAACAATATCCGCTATTGAATTGGATTTACCAACTACCTTAGTCTCCTGTAACGCATGTTGTAATTGTACGATATACGACAGCACAGCCGGTTGTTTAAACACTTCAGCTCGTTGCTTAAATGATTCTATACAATATATGACGCCGTCCCATACATCTAATTCATCGTCAGGCGCATTTTCCGAATATGTTTGTATACTTTTTTGAAATAATGAAATGAATTTTTCAGGAATGTCTGTCTGTTGTGAAAAAATCTTTATTGTCTTGGATATTTCTTTCCGCATTCTGTCAACGCGATAGCCGTCTTTTTTAAAATTATCTAATGAATCGGTTATGCTTTTAAGCAACGATTTGGCTGCCGTCTTTACAGATTGCTTTTCCTCTGATGACTGAAGCAGTAAATAAGCCATATACGTACCGCCGAAATGCTGGTTGAGCACTTTATCGGCAATACGAATTGAATGTGTTTTTTTGAACCAGCGTATAGGGTTATCATTTATTTGAATACGGCTGATTCCGTATATCGCCAATACAATCGCCAGTATCATAAAAAGTATTATTGGTTTGGCTTTATATACGGTAAATACAGATATTTTTTTCAGGATTGGCGCCAATCCCCCTTTTCCTTTATTTTTTGATTCGGATGAAACTCCGAAATTATCTAACGATTTTTGCGGCATAAGCATAATATAGGCAGGAATAACGGTAATAGTTAAAAACCATGCGAACATAATGCCTATCGCCACAAATATACCGAAGACCTGTACCGGAGGTATCGGGGTAAGCGCAAGCGACCCAAACCCAGCCGCTGACGTAAGAGAGGTATACAGCATAGGTGTAAAAAGTTCTTTCATTACAATCAAAAGAGTTTGTTTACGGTCTTTATATCGCTGGTACAGCTCAAAGAATTCAGATAAAATATGGATAGAATCAAGTACAGCTATAGGCATAATAAAAATAGGTATCATGGAACTCATAATGTGCACCGTGTTACCTGTTCCGATAAGCAATCCCATAGTAGTGATAACCGAACATAAGGCTACCAGCATAGGCGATATGATAAGCTGCAGTTTTTTGAAAAACACCCAAAGCAGCAGAAAAATTATCAGCATCGCTAACGGTGCTGAAATGGCCATCTGTTTAAACATTTCCACGCCAAATGTATCTTCAGCCACGGGCAGACCAGTAATAAAGTATTGGTCGTCCCCTTTTAATTCCTTAATTTTTTTCTGTAACGCGACATATACTTTATAACTCATATCTTTTGATGTTAACGGCAAATAAAGGCACAGCGCCTTGCCGTCTTCCGACAACAATGTGCCGTTAAGAAACGGTATTCGTTCAGCTTGTTTGCGTATTTCCAAAGCTTGTTCGCGAGTAGCGGGCGGAGTTTTCATCAGCCATTCAAACCGAACAGAACCTAATCCGCCCTGTTTGATATTATCTACAGTGGACGGGGCGAGAATATCTACTTCAATTACTCCTTCAAATTTGTCCGGCGCGTCTTTACGTTTCCAGCGAAGTGTTTTTGCATATTGTGTCAAAGCGTAAATGTTGGCAAGGGAGCGCGGATTAAAAACTCCCTGTTTATCTGATTCATTGACAATACCCAGAACAATCATATCCGACAAAGAAAACTCTTTTTTCATTGCGTCATGAAATACTCGTACCGAGTCGATTTTTGACAGCATATTTTCAGGATCGGTATCAACGGTTACCTTGGGGATAAACGCTCCAAGCGCAAGTGTGATTGCGACCATAAACCACATAATCATTTTCGGACGCAAAACAGAAAAAGAAACTAATGGATTCGTTTTATTTTGCATATACATTTTCCTTTACTAAAAAACAGTTATATATCCAAATTTCAAGCTAAATATTTTAATTCATCTGATTGATAAAAAAAATCCGATAATACCGCCGAATAGAGCTCCCATAAACGGATTGCTCGTTAGTGGACATGTCCCTGTTGAACATTTTCCGAA
This sequence comes from bacterium, assembly GCA_021161885.1. Lineage (GTDB taxonomy): Bacteria > Auribacterota > Auribacteria > Auribacterales > Auribacteraceae > JAGGZS01. The sequence continues at coordinate 2,636 of JAGGZS010000019.1, read as the reverse complement.
ATGCCCCATAACAGCTCCGAGCCCCATTCCAATAAGCGTCCCGATAATTATTCGTACCATAATTAATATACCCTTTATTTGATAACCTTGTACGGCCACATCAAAATACCGCCGTCCATCACTTTAACGTTCGTAAACCCGTTTGCCTGTAAAATAAGAGCCGCTTCATATCCGCGAAGAGATATTTTGCAGAAAGTTATAATTTCCGCATCTTTTTGTAATTCAGATAAACTACCGCGCAATTTACCTAATGTTATAAGTGTAGTATTTTCAAGACGCATCGCGTCATATTCACCTTGTGTACGCACGTCTAAAAAAATAAAATCATCACCGTTATCAATTTTTTCTTTTACTTCCATAGGAGTGATAGATGTATACGCTCGCACAAGTTTATTTTTGGCGATATTAGCGGCAGTAATAATATTATCCATTGCAGCGGAATAAGGCGGCGCATAAGCGAGGTCTAAATTAGACACATCATCCACTGTCATATTTGCTGTTATTGCCGTAACCGCGATATCTATTCTTTTAGCCACATCGCCGAATCCGACAACCTGTGTTCCAAGAAGACGGTTAGAAATTTTATCAACAATAAGTTTCATCATAATCGGTTTTGCCGTCGGATAAAAATGCGCCCTGTCAGGTGCCGGGCTTAAAACAGTTATTACCTGAAAACCTTCTTCTTTGGCTTTTCGTTCCGATAATCCGGTGGCGGCTACGCCGAAATCAAATACTTTACAAATAGCGGTGCTTAGTATTCCCTGAAACTTTTCTTTTTGTCCGCATATATTCAATGCCGCTATTCTGCCTTGTTTATTCGCTATTGATCCAAGGGGCATAAAACATAATTTTCGCGTTATTCGATTCATGGTTTCCACACAATCGCCTGCCGCATAAATATTAGGATCACTTGTCTGCATATATTCATTAACCTTGATACCGCCCTCTGACCCAAGATATAAGCCTGCATTTTTAGCAAGTGTTACATTCGGGCGTACACCAACAGCCATTATCACGATATCACATGCGTTTTCCCCTTTATCAGTCAATACTTTTTCAACATTTCCAGTGCCTTTGAATGCGGTAACCTTTGTGTTTATTTTTACTTTAACACCTTTTGACTCAAGATGTTTAGTTACTAACTGCGCTATTTCCCAATCTAAGAACGATAATATCTGCGGTAATGCCTCAATGATTGTAACGCGGGCACCCATTTTATGAAACGCTTCCGCCATTTCAATGCCGATAAGCCCACCGCCGACAATTGTAACATCCCTGGCTTTCCTTTCCGAAAACGCCGATTTAATCCCTTCCGCATCTTCGACGCCATGCAGTGTAAATATATTATTAAGTTTTATTCCCTCAACGGGCGGTTTAAGTGGAGTTGCTCCGGTTGCGAGTAGAAGTTTATCATATTGAATAGAACGTATTTCTCTTGTGCGCCAATCTTTCACGGTTACTTCTTGTTTCGACCGGTCAATGTCAACCGCTTCGGTATAGTTACACACATGAATATTCTTTACATTCTGAAAAAACACCGAATCGCGCACAGTGCCAACCGGAGTACTCATCAACTCTTTCTGATCTTTTACTACGCCGGAAATATAATAAGGCAAGCCACATCCGGCATAAGAAAGAAATTCACCTTTTTCTATAAGAGTTACATCTGCCTCAGGACACATTCGGATAACTTTTGACGCCGCTTTAGGACCCGCGGCAACACCGCCTATAATAACAACTTTCATCTGTTTATTCATCTAACCCATTCCTCTGTAAGTATTGCCATTTATTCTGCCGTATATTTATCGAGTAATTCTACAAAATGTTGTTTAGATACCGCGCCTACCACTCTTTCTACTTCTTGTTGTTTATTACTGAACAATATTATTGTAGGTATACCCATTACACCGAATTGAGAAGCTATATTAGTTGCGTTATCAACATTGAGTTTGCATATTTTAGCCTTACCGGCATATTCATGCGCTAATTCTTCGATAACCGGCGCTATCAATTTACACGGCGCACACCAATCAGCATAAAAATCCACTAACACCGGCTTGTCCGATTGCATTACTTCATCGTTAAAATTATTTCCGGTCAGTTTAATTGCAGTCATTTTATCCCCTTTCTTTTAAAAGTGCTATATATACTTCTATATAAATAAATTTCTACGGGTTTACACCCGCAGTATTACGTTCCGTAATAGTAATAAATTAATACAAAAATTTCATCTTGTTAATTCATTAATAATTGCCCGGGCATACTGGTTTACTACACGATAACAAGTTTTTACCCCTTCTTTCCTAAACGCAATAATGCCGTTATTTTTTAAAATGCTTAAATGCTGAGATACTGTTGACTGCGGCAACTTAAGATTTTCGACCATTGTGGTTACATTACATTCATGTCCGCTCATAAGCCCTGCAACTATCTTTAACCTAACAGGATGACCCAATGCCTTAAGCAAATCGCTGTCTCGCCCATAATCAATTTCTCGCATAACACCCCCTATTTATCGTAAAATTGTAATATTACGATATAAAAAACAGCTATGTCAAACTTTTTTATAAAAATTTAAAAAAAACTCTATGGTTTCATAGTATAATACTTCCTAAATTTAAGACAAGTGTATAAGG
>JAGGZS010000164.1 GCA_021161885.1 bacterium | reverse complement strand
TAAAAAGGTGGGCTGTAAACAGTAGTATAATCAAACCGCCGGGTTGTTTAAAAAGAAACGATATAGCCGTAAATGCGCCGCATAAAAAAAAGCGTGAAAATTTTTTATTTGCGGTAAAAAAGAAAAACACAGCCCATGCGGCAAACATAACACTGAATATTTCCGTATTGGCGGCTTGAAAATGAGCGGCTGAACCGCAGCTTGATATGGCGCAGTAAAGAAAAGCGGAGATAACAGCTGTTCGTTTGGATAAAATAATAGAGGCAAAACAAAATATCCCTATTGCTGTAAGCGCTATTGCTAACGCGGCAATCAAGTGAACTGCCATAAGGTTGTTTCTGCCGAAAATAAAAAATATAAGCGCGTAAAGAAAATAAATTCCAGGCGGTTTTTGTTCCCACGCATCGCGGTAAGGCACTCCTCCGTCAAGGATGACGTTAGCTATTTCGGAATAAAGAGCCTCGTCAACAATAATAATGGGCACGCTGAAGTATTGATGCCTGAGTAAAATAGCAAAAATAATAATTGAGGCGAATAAAACTGTTTTTCGTAAATGATATTTTTTTACTATTTGCATTTAAAGGTAAACCTCGTTTAAGTAAGCAGGCCGACTTTTCAATTGAAATAAAATTTAACCTCTTTATAAATAAAAGTAAATGAAAAGATTTTTTGTTTGGGTTTGAAAACAACGATTTATTTTTATAAAAAACAAAGAAAAATTTAAAAAGATGGCAGAAAAATTTCTTGTGATTAAAAATGGTTTTAAAAAAAGTGATTTTATGTTATATTTTTAGAATTAAAAAATTTATAATTGCAGGTAGCAGAACCGGAGGAAAAATTTTGGCTGATAAGAAAAATTACAAGGGAACTGAAAAAAGAGAATACGCGAGAATACCTTTTAATTATGTTGTTACTTGCCGTGATTGCGCGGGGAATGTCGAGTCTGTATCTCATTTTGCTTTCATGCATAGTAAAAATGTAAGTGCGGGCGGTTTGCTTTTGGAATCGAAATATTATTATCCTCCGGCGACTTTGCTTGAAATAAAGTTATCGATACCTTCAATTTCCCATTCCATAAAAATTATCGGCGAGGTCTTAAGGAGTGAAGAGCTCAAAAAAAATAATATATTTAATCTTGGGGTATCTTTTGTGAAAATAGATGAGAAAGGCCGAAATGAACTTATAAAATTTATCGAGTCGCATCTTGATTACAAAAGGAGTAAACATGGAGGCAAATCAAGAGTTAAAACATAAACAGGAATTAGACGAAGATACAGTTATTCATAATGAGGTTGCGGATAAGGTAATGGTTCTCGTATCCGCTTGTGTCTCGGGGGGGACATTATGGTTTGTAGCGTGTATAGTGCTTAAATACGCGTGGTATAGCGGGTTGGCTTATTTTGTAGGTATGTTTGTATGGGTAGTTTTGTTTTTTGAATATTTTAACTATTCTTTGTTTCGTAAACCCCCTGAATAAATATGGATAATATAGATTATAAAAAATATTTCGCTACATTACAGTCAGCGGCAAAACTGATTAATTCATCATTTAGTTTGAATATTGCTTTGGAACGAATTATTGAGGCTGTAACTAAATCGATGAATGCTGAAGCCGCGTCTTTGCTGATGCTTAACCAGCGGACAAAAAATCTTTATTTTAAATCCGTAACAGGCGATGTAGCCGATGAATTAAAGAATATAACGGTCAAACTCGGCGAGGGTATAGCCGGATGGGTAGCTCAGAACCGTAAGAGTTTGATCGTCTCAAAAGCATCGCAGGATGCCCGCCATAAAAAAGATATCGATGATTCAACCGGTTTTAAATCCCGGTCCATAATAGCTTCACCCATTGAGTATCAGGGTAAAATTTTGGGTACTCTTGAAGTGCTTAATCCCATAAACAAACAGGAATTTGATAACGGTGATTTGATTCTGCTTGAAGCGTTGGCTTCGCAAGTTGCTATTGCTTTGCGTTTTTGCGATAGTTATTATAAAATAAATCAGGAAAATATTGTTCTTAAGCAGGTTATTGATTTGGAACATAAAATTATCGGGCAAAGTTCCGCTGTTATGAGTATGCTTGAGTTGGTTAGGAAAATTGCTCCGTTTGATGTTTCTGTCTTGATAACCGGTGAAAGCGGTACCGGCAAAGAATTGGTTGCTCATGCCATTCATGATAACAGTCCCCGTAAATCACGGCAGTTTGTAGCTGTCAACTGCACTGCGTTACCGGAGAACCTAATTGAGTCTGAATTGTTCGGGCATGAGCGCGGCGCGTTTACAGGAGCTGTGTCATCCCGTAAAGGAAAATTTGAAATCGCTTCGGGCGGAACTTTGTTTCTCGATGAAATTGGAGATATGGGTTTTTCTGTGCAGGCTAAACTTTTAAGGGTTTTAGAAGCAGGGATGTATGAGCGGGTAGGAAGCGATCAGACTTTAAAGGCGAATGTCAGGATTGTAGCGGCAACGAATAAGAAGTTAAGAGAATTAGTGGAAAAGGGCGCTTTTAGGGAAGATTTATATTACCGCTTAAATGAAATAACGATGGAATTGCCGCCTTTGAAATGCAGAAAATCCGATATTCCTCTTCTTGCCCATCATTTTCTGCATATTTTTGCTAACTCGTTTCAGAAAAAGGTATCGTCCGTATCTCAAGAGATAATGGATGTGTTCATAAGTTATGATTGGCCGGGTAATATTAGGGAACTTAAAAATGTTATTAAAGCGGCTGTAGTGTTGTGCGATTCAAAAACACTCTCTTTAAAAGATTTACCCGATGATATAAAACGCACTACTATAAAGCGCTTTCCCGTGACAACAGAAATGGGGTCGCTTGAAGACCTTGAGAAACAGTATATTACGCGGGTTTTAAGGGAAAACAGATGGAAAAAGAGCAAAACCGCTCAGATATTAAAAATTTCACGCCCTACTTTGGACGCGAAAATCAAACAGTACGGCATTATAATTGAGAAGTAACCTGAATTTTAAAGATGAGTATGTTGCCTAAAAAAGTATATGTTTTTTTTATATTGTTTATGTCTTTTATGAATTCTTGCCTGTATGCGCAGAATATAAATATTGATGTGTTTGCGCAAGGGTCGGTACAATATTATAAAGCGATACTTGAAAGTAAATTGGCATTTGATAACGGTAATTATGAAGACGCCCAGCCTTTGCTTCTATCAATCGTGGTTGCCGATCCCAAACATATTGATTCGTGGTATATGCTTGGCACAATTTATTTTAAGCAGTTAAATTATAATATGGCGAAAGAGGCTTTCTCAAAAGTTATAGATATTGATCCCGGTTATGTGCCTGCTTACCAAGGATTGGCATTGGCTCAGGAAGCCGTTGGACAATACAGGGATGCATTGCTGAATTATCAGTATTTTATAGACAATTTTTCCGGTGAACAAAAAGATTTAGCGGTTTTCAGGACAGCTGAACTGTATTGCCGGTTTGGCAAATATTATGATGCTGTGCCGTTATATCAGTCGTTGTTATCTAATAAAAAGTCTAAATTCGCGAATAAAGCAAGATATTATTATCGTAATATTAACAGGAATATGGCACGGTACCGCGGCAAAAAAGTTATCCTTGATAAAGTTCCTCATATAGTGCCTCAGCAAAACAATTGTATGCCTTCCGCTTTGGCTTCGGTACTTCTGTACTGGGGTGAACCTACTTCAAAAAAAGAGTTGTCTAAGATTCTTATGGATACTCAGGAAGGCGGGTTTATTATTGATATGATAGATTATGTGCGGGAACTTGGTTTTGACGCTTTGATTTTTAAAGGAAATATTAAAGATATATATTATTGGATTAAACAGGATGTACCTGTTATCGCGGTTCAGGTTTGGGAAAACAAAGAAGGCGGCAGTATTGTGCATCTGCGCACTATTTACGGGTATGATAAACTTAAAATGTCGCTTTACACAAGCGATATATTTCAGATGCCGATTGCGGATTTTCTGCATTCATGGAATAAAGCCGATAATCTAATGGTGGTTATACTTCCACCAGCAAAGATTGATATTTTTCCCTACAAAAAACCCCGTGACGCCGAGTATACGGCAAGGGCAGACCGCCTTTACAGAAAAAAAGAATATAAAAAGGCGTACCAAATGTATCTTGACGCGGAAATAGAAAACGGTAACAACCTGAAAGCTAAGTTAGGTCAAGCCAAATCTCTTTTAAAATTAAAAAAAATTTCAAAAGCGATAGAGGAACTTAATCAGGTTATCAAGGCGGATTCGGAAAATCAAGAAGCTTATTTTCTGCTCGGCGTAATTTATTTCAATAATAACCAGCATGATAAGGCGTTTGATTATCTTAAAAAATGTGTGTCTTTAAAACAGAAACTTATACCTGAAGCGTATAATTTCCTGGGGTTTTTAAATATCGAGAAAGGTAATATTCAACAAGGCATAGATGAACTTAATACCGCTGTTTCCATTGAGCCCGGGTATATTTATCCCCGTTATAATCTTGCTTGCGCTTATGCGAAAATAGGTAATATCGATAAAACCGTAGAACAACTTAAGTATTGTATCGACTCTGGTTTTATCAGTTTTGCCGAAATCCTAAAAAATAATGTTTTCGATAAATTTAAGGGTTATCCTGAGTTTCAGGAACTAAATAGATAATGTTGCCTGTTCAATCTATTAAGGAAATGCTGAAAATTTAACCAACAACGCTTGTGTCATTGCGAACAAACAAAGTTTGTGCGGCAATCTAAGCTCGTTGCGCAATGAGATTGCCGCGTCGCTTTGTTTCTCACAATGACAAGTTTGCATTTTTCAGAGGTTTTTTAATAATTATTTTATATGAAAAATCAGGTCGTTATGGTATTTTATAGTTATCATATTAGGATGTAATCTTTATATTATAATTAGGAGGGGAGGTATTGGGTGAACGATAAAGGTCAAGACAATGATGTCAAATTCGCTGAAGATGAAAAAGAGGCTATAGAACAGTTATCCAAGGCACAGCAGTTGATGGAAAACGAAATAGCCAAAAACGTAATCGGGCAGAAAGATATTATTAAAGATATGTTATTGGCTTTATGTTCCGGCGGTCATGTGCTTCTTGAAGGTGTGCCCGGGCTGGCAAAAACATTGCTTGTGAAAACCATATCCGAGGTGTTTAATTTACATTTTCAAAGGATTCAGTTTACGCCCGACCTTATGCCTTCTGACATAACCGGTACGGATGTTATCGCAGAAAACCCTGAAACCGGGCGTAAAGATTTTCGGTTCATAAAAGGTCCTATATTTGCGAATATTCTGCTTGCTGACGAGATTAACCGCACGCCTCCGAAAACTCAAGCCGCGTTATTGCAGGCTATGCAGGAGTACGAAGTAACCGCCCAAGGCAATACCTATAATATAGAAAAACCTTTTTTTGTTTTGGCCACACAAAACCCTATTGAGCAGGAAGGCACTTATCCGCTGCCTGAAGCGCAGCTCGATAGGTTTATGTTGAATATCATAATAAATTATCCGGATATAACCGATGAGATAGAAATAGTAAAAAGGACGACTTCTCCCATTGTATCTGAAATAAAACCTGTTTTATCTAAGGAAGATATATTGTTTCTTCAGGATTTGGTAAAAAAAGTGCCGGTATCCGATGACGTCATAAGTTACGCTGTTATGCTGGTTAGTATGAGCAGGCCGGATAATAAATACGCGCCTGATTTTGTCAAGAAATACATACAGTGGGGCGCCGGACCTCGGGCATGCCAGTATCTTGTGCTTGGCGGTAAAGCAAGGACTATTTTGTCGGGCAGGTACGCTGTATCGTTCGATGATATCGACCATTTAGCTTATTTAGTATTGCGCCACAGGATTATACTGAATTTTCAGGCAGAATCCGAAGGTATTGAAAAAGAAGAAATAATAAAAAAACTCATTCATTGCGCGAGGTTGTTTGATCTTGCAAAAGTATCTTGATCCTTCTTTATTAGATAGACTTCAGCGATTGGAACTTAAGGCTCGCCTTGTTGTTGAAGGTCATTTGTCGGGTATGCACAAAAGCCCATATAAAGGGTTCAGCGTGGAGTTTGCCGAGCATAAATCTTATTTCCCGGGCGACGATATTCGATATATCGACTGGAAATTATACGCTAAAACCGAGAAATTTTTTATCAAGCAGTTTGAGGAAGAAACCAACCTGAAAAGCTATATTGTTTTTGACCATAGCGCTTCAATGAAATTTTTATCCGGTACGGACACAAAATTTGTGTACGGGAAATTTTTGGCGACAGCCTTATCATATATGATGCTTGTCCAGCGCGATTCGGTCGGATGTGTAACTTTTAACGACGATATAATAGATTATATTCCTCCAAGAAATGAACTTATACATCTGCATAATATCGTATCCGTATTAGGCGATATTGAAAACGACAGTAAAACCGGTATTTGTCATGCGTTAAAATTTTTAGCCTCGAAAATCAAAAGAAGAGGTTTAATTATTTTAATATCCGATTTAATAGATAATCAGCAGGATGTTATAAGCCATTTAAAATATTTACGCAAAATCAAACATGAAGTTATAGTTATTCACCTGATACATCCCTATGAGCTGGATTTACCGTATCACGGTACAGTGCGGTTTAAGAATATGGAACAGCAGGAGCAGCTGCTTGCCATACCCGACCGCATAAGAAAAGATTATAAATCGCGCATTAAACTGTTTATGGATAAGTACCAGCAGGAATGCTGGAAAGAAAAAATCGACTATAACAGGATTTTTCTAAATACCCCGCCTGAACAAAGTATAATAGATTTAATAGCCCGGAGGAAACATAACTGATGTTTTTTCTGAATTTATGGTATTTGTGGTTTTTGCCGTTAGCGGCTATTCCTGTTTTGCTTAATTTATGGAAACGCAAAAGGGTGAAAGAGGTAGCTTTCCCTTATTTTAACTTGTTGATGGAAGCTAACGTAACTAATCTTAGTCCTCTTAAAATAATGAATTTTTTGCTTCTTTTATTGCGCATATTATTTATTGTTTTTTTAATATTGTTTATGGCAAGACCCTATCTGTTCAGCACAGATTCAATAGCTTCGTTATCTTTAAAAGATGTTCCTGTTGTTTTTGTATTAGACAATTCACTCAGTATGACTTACACCTATGACCGCACATCGCTGTTTAGGAGATCCGTCAATCTGATTGAGGATTCACTAAAAACGTTAGACGCAGACATCCCTTGCGCTTTAATGTATATTAATAAAAAAGGAGATATTGAAACCGAACGGTCCTTTGATAATCCCGAACGGTTATTGCTTAGACTGCGTTCCTTGAAACCTGTTTATTATAGGTTTAATATGAAAGATGTATTCGCAAACGCAGAGACTTTTTTTCTTTCTTTAGGACAATCCGCAAAAAGAAATCCGAAAAAAATAATAATTTTTTCTGATAACCAACGTGTAAACTGGGCTGATTTACATAATGTAAACCTGCCGGATTGCGTTAAAATAAATTTTGTAATTCCGCTGTCAATGGATTATAACGGTGTAGGATGGATTGGTTTTAGATTTCCTGATAGATTGGTCAAAACAGGTGAGAATTCTTTTGTTGCCGCAATAATGGAAAATTTCGGGAAAGATAAAATAGACGGGCTTATAGTTAGATTTTTTATAGACGGCGCTCTGCTTGATGAATCTATGATTTCGCTTGAAGCGGGTGAACGCAAAGAGAAAAAATTTTATTATTCGCTTCAGGATACGAAAACGGTGCATAAAGCTGTTTTATCTATAGAATCTCCTGATTTTCAAATAGATAACGAGTTGAAACTTGTTTTGCCCCTTTATCCCTATCCAAAAGTTGTTGTGATTAACAACTCTGATAAAGATATTTATTTGGATAGTGTTTTTAAACCTTATTTTAAAGATAATGACAACAGTTATGTTGAGCTGGCAGCTGATTCGGTTAATATGTCTGATCTGCGCAAAAAAGATATAATTATTTTTGTGGAAAACGAAAACGATACGCAAGTTGCCGACACGTTAAAAAATATTGTTGCCAAAGGCGTAAACGCAGTTGTGTTTAAAGCTCCTAATACAAGTAAACAAGATAGTTCTTCAAATGTAATTTCTTATGCTGAATTTAGTCATCCGGTTTTATTGCCGTATAAAATTATGGGCGTTAAGGCAATGGGCGCGCTTTGGTTTTATTCCGCAAATAATAAAAGATTTTTACCGGAACTGCCCTATAGGGATATTCTGCTGTCCAGCTCCGGCGGTAAAATTTTTATGGAGGAAATTACCTTCGGTAAAGGGCGAATAATAGTTTTTTATACCGATCCTTATGGTGTAACATCGAATTTCGTTAATACATCGTTATTTTTGCCTCTTCTTCATCGGGTAATGGATTATTTCGTTAAAAATAAATATTCAATCACTGGTGAGGTGAATAAAGTTTTTCCGGAAAAAATATCACTTAGCGATGAGTACGATTTTTCAGTGCAATGGATAACTCCCGAAGGTGAAAAACATACTTATAACAGTATATTTATAAACGGATTGTATACCGCCGGTTCGTTTATCACTACTTCCGATGGGTATTACACTCTTAAAACAAAAGATGATAAGGAGTATGTCATATCTTATATAACCCCTTTTTATGAAGGGGATTTGACTCAAGTTAGCAAAGATGAGTTTTTGAGTAAATTTAACGGCAGAAAAATATTTTTTTCAGATATGCTGCGTACAACGGCAGGCAAAGCGGTTACCGATAAATTCAAGACATCTAAAATATTGCTTATTTTGTGTCTTATTATATTTTTGCTTGAACTTGCGGCAGCGAATTTATGCAGTTAAAACAAAGAGGGTTTTAAAATATGGCATTAAGTTTTATAGCCGGCGTTTTTATAATTTTCGCGTTATACTATATTGTACGTTCAAGGTTAAGCCGAAAAAGGTTTCTGCTGCTTATTGGGTTACGTATTATCATTGTGGCAATTTTGTTATGGTTGATTACGGATCCGCTTATAACATATTATAAAACTAAATTAAAATCGCGGAAAATATTTTTTCTTGTAGACAATTCCCAAAGTATGTCTATAAAAGACGAAGGATACCGGCATTTATCGAGAATAGAAGCGGTTAATTCTTTTTTTTGTGATGATAACAGCCGACTTAAATCACTGGCTGAAAAAAATGTTTTGTATCAGGTTTATAATATTGGTGATACGTGTAAAATTGCGCAAGATGTCCCGTTTCGGGCAGATGGACTGCAAAGTAATTTACTGACCAACATATCCCTTTTTTTTGAGATGCTAAAAGATAATCCGGCGGGTATTTATTTATTGTCTGACGGCTGCTCTACGCAGAGCAGGAAACCATCTGAAATATCGTATCCTTATCCGGTCAATACCGTGGCGATAGGCAACCCTGCTGACCAAGTGGATATTATGATAGAATCGGTTGATGTCCCAGTGTCTGTTGATCTGGAAGACGATATCGTTTTCAACGTAAAGGTTGGAGAAAAAAAAGTGCCGGAAGGTACAAAAATAAGTTTAAAAATTTTTGATGAACAAAATAATGCCGTATTGGAAAAACAAATTTTAAGCCCTGTACGCGGAATCCAAAGTTTAGCTGTTAAACCGGATTCACCGGGACTGCGTATATACACTTTAACGGTTGATGCCCAAGGCGTAACAGAACCGTACAGCGCTAATAATAAATATAAAATCGCAGTGTTAGTCAAAAAAGATGAAATAAACATTTTGGCGGCTGGAGTCCCTTCATGGGATATGGCGTTTGTTGTTCGATCATTGAGAAGTATAAAGAATGTTAATTTATCGGTTTATAATTTGATAGGCAAAGAAAAAAAGTTTTTTTCACTTCAGTCCAACAGCCTGCATACTGCCGGAGAGGTTTTGAAAAATATTTCCAATCAGGATGTGATTGTTCTATTTGATTTCCCTTTAAGTCTGTTCACCGAAGATCAAATAGAGTCTATAAGAAGATCCGTTGAATATAAAGGAACCGGAATGTTTTTTTTAGGGGGGAAAAATTCTTTTGGTTCAGGCAATTATCATAATACAGCCCTAAACGATATGTTGCCTTTTAGATTGGTAAACGATGATTTTTCATCACAGCAGTTTGAAGTTAAGTCCGATAGGAATATCCGTGTTCATCCATTAGTAACAGGTTTTTTTGATAAAATAGATTTTAACCGGCTGCCTCCGCTTGACGCAGTGAATGTTGTAAATAGTGTAAAACCGTTGGCTGACTTATTCCTTGTTGCCCAGTCATTAATTGGGGAAATACGCATACCTCTTTTCGCTATAATGAGTTATGGAAAAGGAAAAGTAGCAGCGTTCGCAGGCAAAGGGTTGTACAGATGGAGTATGCAGGCCACTTCAAATTCAGGCGAACTGATAACCGATAATATACTCGATTTATTTGTCAAAAAAAGTGTTTCATGGATAGCCTCGCTGACTGATGAAGCTTTTGTTCACGTTATGATGCCGAAAATAAATTATTCTCTTGGGGAAAAAATAAATGTTGAAGTTGTTGTTTTAGACCGCACATATCAGCCTGCTGAAAAAGCACAGGTCAAAGGGAAAGTTATATGCCCGGACAAAAAGGAAATATTGTTGGAATTTATACCTGTCAGCGACACGGCATCTCGGTTTTCCTCATCGTTTCTGCCTGCCTTATCCGGCAAATATACGCTTGAGATTGAAGGTATCGGCAATGATGGCGACCACTCAATAAGCAAAAGTTCCTTTTTTGTTTATCAGCCTACAGACGAATTTAAAAAATTAAACGCCAACTACGCTTTCCTTAAAAAAACAGCTGATTTATCCGGCGGTAAATTTTATAGTTATAGTGAGTTTAAAAATCATATAAAAAATATAAAAATTAAAAAGGATAAAGAAAAAATAGCGGTTACACGGCTTGTAATTGATTATCCGTTTATATTGTTAATTATTTTGTTTTTATGTGTTGCCGAATGGATTTTACGGATAAAACAGGGATTAAACTAATGAGTAAATTTTATTTTAAATTTTTTATGCTGTTAGGGTTTGGATTGACATTCGTATCTTTCTGCGGTGCGGATAACGGGATTTATGATTTCAATATAGCAAGGCTTCATTACGACGGCGGAGGCGACTGGTACAGCGATCCTACATCAATGCCTAACCTGCTGCGGGCATTGAAAGAGAGAATAGGTCTTAATGTGCCTATTAGAGAATCGGTTGTCCGCCCTGATGATGAGGATATATTTAGGTATCCTTTTATATATATTACCGGACACGGTAACATCTCGTTTAGTCCCGCCCAGATGGATATTCTGCGTAAATATTTTAAACAAGGCGGGTTTTTGTGGGCAGACGATAATTACGGTATGGATAAGTCGTTTCGTCGGGAAATTAAAAAAATTTTTCCGGACAGCAGCCTTATTGAGGTTCCGTTTTCCCATCCTATTTATAATATGTATTATAAGTTTGAGAACGGACTGCCTAAAATTCATAAACATAACGGCAAGCCGCCTCAAGGATTCGGCGTTTTCCTTGATGGCAGAATGGTTATCTTCTATACTTATGAAACAGATATAGGCGACGGGCTTGAAAGCCCTCATGTGCATAATGATCCGGCGGAAAAAAGGGAACAGGCGCTTCAGGCGGCAATCAATATTGTTTTATATAGTTTAAATTATTAAATAAAATTGAAAGGAAAATCGGTATGGATATAAATTCTACAGATGCCAAATTTGAGAATACTGTTGACGAAGAACTCAAATATTTTGCTCCTTCCCTTAAATCCTTTGGGTTTGCAAGTACAAAAAAACAGACTGTGGTAAATAGTTTGGTTTTTACTTTTGTCCTTTTTTCCTTTACTCTTGCGGTTTTTTATAAAGGATTTTTAAGGGCATTGTCTCTGGAATTCGGGTTATTTCTTTTATCGTTGAAATTGGCTTATTTTATGCATAATATAATCAAATTTAACCATTACCAGTTCTGGATACTTAACGCTTTGGAAATGCATATGCTGAATATTAAAAAAGATGTCGATAACTTAACCAAATTAGTCGAACAAGATAACCAGATTCCTAAATAGAAAATTTTTTATTGATTGATAAATTAGGATATTAGGCAGGGAAATTGCTTGTTATAAATTATGAAAAAAAACTCGTATTATTATCTAAAGTATTTATTTTAACGGACGATGTATGTAATGGACAGCCGTATCTGGTCAAGTTAGCAGTAGACTTATAAATGCAGCAAATAAAACAAGTAGGTTCAAGCCAAGCCTCTAATTATAGGTCTGGTTCCTCAGTGGTTTCAAATTCTAATTCATCAAGACGGCAAATAATGAGAAAATCATCGACAACAAAAAAAGGCAAGGAATATTATAACTCCAATAACCCTGTTGCCAATGAGATGAAAATAGCGTTAAAAAAAGAAGGACTGGGTAACTTTATTGATTTAATGGCATAACTTTTTTTAATTATTCAGCATTAATTTCTTTAATTATCCGCTCAAATTTATTTTCCTGCCCTATGGTCATTATGTGCAGCCCCTGAACATATTTTTTGAGTTTTTTACCGGTTTCTACCGTTAAAGAGATGGCAAATTCGTTTGGATCGGAAGATTTTTCCATTTCGCTGATTATGTGTTCCGGCACATTAATTCCCGGCACATTCGTATTGATAAATTGAGCCATTCTAACAGATTTTAAAAGAAGAAGCCCGCCGAGAACGGGTGTAGTTATGCCTGTTCCCTTAAACTGTGAATAAAACGATTTAAACGATTCAATATCAAAAATAGGTTGAGTTTGATAAAATGAAGTGCCTTGCTCATTTTTTTGTCTTATGCGAATAAGGTTTAACTCTATCGGGTTGAGAAACGGATTCAATGCCGCTCCGTAACAGAAATTTGTTTTACCATGAAGATTATTTTTTTCAAGATCGAAGCCTAAGTTAAGTTGTTTGGCGATATACAGCATTTGAGTGCTGTCCACGTCAAAAACAGGTTTAGCCGATTTATGGTCGCCTGCAAGCACGTTGTCTCCTGTGGTGATAAGCATATTGCGGATTCCAAGTACCCAAGCCGATAACATATCCGATTGAACAGCTATTCGGTTTCTGTCCCGGCAAGTTATTTGAAAAATCGGTTCAATCCCATTATCAATAAGAATTTTACAGGCGGATAGGGAGCCTAATTTCATTACGGATCGCGGGTTATCGGTAATATTAACAGCGGTTACGTAATTTTTTAAAATTTTTGCGGTTTCTGTAAACTCTTTAAGATCGGTTCCTTTTGGAGGAGTTATCTCGGCAGTAAAAATGAATTTTTTTTTCGTTAAATTATCTTTGAAGGTATTCATTTATTCCTCAATCGAGAATTGACGGTGCGGTTATGCCGTGTTTTGTCTCACAGGACAATATTGTGTTATTCATCAGCATAGCGATAGTCATAGGTCCTACTCCGCCTGGCACTGGAGTGATTGCCTCTGCCGCTTTGGACACTTCGTCAAAATCCACATCGCCGACAAGTTTATAACCTCTCGGCGAACTGCTGTCATCTACCCTGTTAATACCGACATCGACAACAACAGTGCCCGGCTTAACCATTTCTTTAGTGATGAAGTGAGGCCTGCCGATCGCTGCGATAAGTATATCTGCGGTTTTTGTAATTTCTGGTAAATTCTTAGTTCGGGAATGGCATAATGTTACGGTGGCATTAGCGTATTTTGTTTTCTGGCATAAAATACTGAACATTGGTTTGCCGACAATATTGCTTCTGCCTACAATAACAACATGTTTACCCTCAGGCGAGTACCCTGATTGTTTAAGCATAACCCATATGCCCAAAGGGGTGCATGGTATGAACTTAGGTTTTCCTATCAATAAATTACCCATATTTTCAGGATGGAATCCGTCAACATCTTTATCAGGTGAAATTGTGTTCAAAATGATGTTCTCACCGCATTGGGACGGCAACGGCAGTTGAACTAAAATACCGTCAATATCGTTATTGTTATTTAGTTTTTTTACATTATCTATCACTTCTTGGTGAGACGCTGATCCGGCTAATTCTATATGTTCCGATAAAATGCCGAGTTTTTCGCACATTTTAGTTTTCATGCGCACGTAAACCTGTGACGCAGGGTTATTTCCTACAAGAATAACGGCTAATCCAGGCGTTTTACCGCAAATTTTTTTAATAATTTTTATTCTTGATTTTAGATGCTCATATACTGTTTTGGCGATTTCTTTGCCTGAAATTAATTTTGCGGCCATGGTTTATCCCTTTTGTTGTTTAGTGGTTGTAATAACTTTAACAGGGCATACATCAATACATTTAAGGCATTTTACACATTTTTCCTGATCAATAACAGCTAACCCCTCATCCATTTGTATAGCCTGTACGGGACAAGCCTTTACGCATTTTGTACACCCGATACATCCTGTTGAACAAGCGTCCATTACCTGTTTTCCCCGATCTTTTGAACTGCAGTTTATAAAAACCCGAGCATCAGCAGGGATCATTTTAATTATATCTTTCGGGCATTGTTTAACGCAAGCCATACATCCTGTGCATTTTTCAGGGATTATTTCCGGCAATCCTTTATTGTTAATGCGGATAGCGTCGAATTTACATACTTTTACACAGCTGTAAAACCGCATACATCCGTAATCGCATTGTAATGGACCTCCAGACACAAGAACCGCGCAGTTGCAGTCTTTAATGCCTTGGTAATCGGATAATATTTTTGCGTCATTACCGCCGCAACAGAAAACATAAGCGACTTGCCGTTTATTTTCACCGTTGTGTTCTATCCCCATGACGAGCGCGATTTTTTGTGCGGTTTCAACGCCTCCCGGGGTACATAAATTAATGGAAGCATTGTTTTTAACAATATTTTCGGCATATTTTTTACATCCGGGATAACCGCATGCCCCGCAGTTAAAATTTGGAAGCGCATTATAAATATTTTCAATGCGTTTATCCATTTTAACATAAAAAAAATGGGATGCCAAAGCCAGACACAACCCGAAAATTAAACCTAAGGAACCGAGTACGGTGATAGAGAAAACGATTACTGAATTAGACATATTTTATAAACCTTTTATAACATTCCTGAAAACCCGAGAAAAGCCATTGCCATAAGTCCGGCGGTTATAAATGCTATGGGTACCCCTTTAAAGCACTGCGGCACATCGGCAAGTTCGAGCCGTTCTCGTATGCCGGACATTAAAAACATCGCGAGGGTAAATCCTACGCCAGCTCCGAACCCTTGAATGACAGATTTTATGAAACTTAATGTTTCACCTGTTAATGTATCTTTGTTAAGCATAGCTACGCCTAAAACAGCGCAGTTAGTTGTGATCAGAGGTAAATATATGCCGAGCGATTCATATAAAACCGGCGCGGTTTTCTGGATAATCATTTCAACAATCTGAACAAGTGTGGCTATGGTTAAGATAAAAGCTATGATAATAAGGTATTCAATATGCAGCGGAATTAAAAGGAAATTGTAAATTACCCATGTAACAGCTGATGCCATAGTCATTACGAATATAACCGCCATACCCATTCCGAGAGCGGAATCGGTGTCTTTAGATACCCCTATATAGGGGCAAAGACCTAAAAACCTAAACAGCACAAAGTTATTGACAATAACAACTGCAATAAATATTTTTAATATAATTCCTATTTCATTCATACGATATTATCCTTTTTTGTGTAAAGATGATATATGATGAAAAAATCCCATCAGAAAGCCGATGGTCAGAAATGCTCCGGGAGCGAGAACAAAAATAATAGCCGGTTTGAAATTTTCGCCGAATACGCTTAATCCCATAAACTGGCCTGCCCCTAAAATTTCCCTGACTGTGCCCAGTAAAGAAAGGGAAAGAGTAAACCCCAGTCCCATACCTAATGCGTCTACAAAAGATAGAACAACGTTGTTTTTGCTTGCGAATGCTTCAGCCCGTCCGAGAATAATGCAGTTTACCACGATAAGCGGAACAAAAAGACCCAGCTCTTTGGAAAGGGCAGGAAAATATCCTTTAAGCACAAAATCCACAACCGTAACGAATGAGGCAATGACAACTATAAACATAGGTATTCTGATTTGTTGGATTTTATTAAAAAAGTTGTCGTTTAATGTCAGTCTTAATATGGAAATCAGCATTGATATTGTAATGTTTGACGCGATAAGCACAGCGGTTGTAGATAATCCCATACCTAACGCATTTTTAACCGAACTTGAAGTGGCTAATGCCGGACATAATCCAAGATATAAACAGAAAATAGGGTTTTCTCTAATAAATCCTTTGAAAAATTCTGCGGTTATCGATAATTTTTTCATTTGTTTATCTCTCTTAAAAATTCGGTTACGGTTTTTTTTATCCCTTCGACAACAGCTTCGGATGTAATAGTCGCTCCGGTTATAGCCATAACAGCTGTATCTGTCTGTTTAGTTTTACTAACTGTAAGGGTATTGTAAAATTTGCCCCGAAACATAGCGCAGAACCATGGTTCAGGGGTAGATTTTGTTTCAGGTTTGATGTCGTTATCAAATAAACCGCTTATGAAAGACCCTATTGTCTGTTCGGATTTAATCTCTGTTATTCTTGCGCCGAGCCCGGGGGTCTCCCCGTGTTCAAGAATGCGAAGACCGAGAATTTTTCCTTTCGGGTCAATTCCAACCATAAATTTTATGATAGATTGGTAGCCTTGATGTTCGCCGTTTAAAGCGTAGCCTATAAGGTTGTTGTTTTTTCCGTACGCTTCGTAATACGAAATAGAGTTAATTTGTTTGCTGGCGGAAAATTTTTGAGCTTGGGGTATCACTAACGGCAGTGAGTCAAGGGCTTCACGTTGTTTTTGGACTTTGATTTTTTCTTTTGTTATAGAATAGGTAACGGATAAAGCCAAGCCGGATATAACGCAAATAATCGACAAAAGAAATCCGAGTTTTATAAAATTTAAAAATTTCATTTTTTCCCCTTTGGGTTACCGAATTTTCTATTTTTTATATATCTATCGATAATTGGAGTGGCTGTATTCATAAGCAGAATTGAGTAAGACACGCCTTCAGGGTATGATCCGAATTTGCGTATAAGGAAGGTTAACAGCCCGCATCCCAGCCCGAAAATAAATTTACCTTTATTGGTCAGCGGTGTGGTAACCATATCCGTAGCCATATAAAGGGCGCCGAGGAATAATCCGCCTGAAAAGATATAAAATAAAGGATCGCCGCTTAAAAAACCTTTTTGTCCGCCGAACAGCCAGCCAAGAATAAAAACAAAAGATATGTAAGCTACGGGAGTATGCCAACGTATAATTTTTTTATAAAATAACAGCAAAGAACCTAATATTAAAAGGATAACCGATGTTTCGCCTATACATCCGCCTATATTTCCAGAGAACAGTTTTGAGTACATATCGCTTTGAGAACTGAATTGTGTCAGAAGATAACTCATACCTTTTTCTTTAAAAATGCCAAGCGGAGTAGCGCCTGTTATGCCGTGTACCTGCCATGTGGTCATTTCAACCGGCCAGGCGGATAACAGGAAACAGCGGGCAGCTAAAGCCGGATTGAAAATGTTGTATCCTAATCCGCCAAAGGCTTGTTTTGCCACGCCGATAGCTACAATGGAGCCTACCGCGGGAATCCATAACGGCACATCGGGAGGCAGGTTGAATGCCAGCAATATGCCTGTTAGTACCGCGCTTCCGTCAAAAACCGTATCAATGGGTTTGCCGCGTAATCTAAGGCATAATGCCTCAATCAATACACATGATATTACACAGGTTAGTGTAACGAATAACGCCTGTATTCCAAAATTATAAATGCTGAACAAAAAAACCGGCATCAATGATAAATTAACCGTCCACATTATTTTTGATACAGACTGTTTAGACCGTATATGAGGCGAAATGGAAGTCTTTAATTTATACGAGCTCAATTGATTTTATCCTTTATTTTTTATCTGTTGTTTCGCGAGTTTAATTAACTGGACTATTTCTCGATTTGACGGGCAGACATATGTACAGCATCCGCATTCCATACAGTCAAAAACCCCAAGCTGCTGTGCTATATCGGTATTATTAAATTCAATTGCCTGAGCGATTTGAGCGGGCGATATTCCCATAGGGCAAATATCAAGGCATTTACCGCATCTGATACATGCCCCCATCTTGAAAATAGATATTTCTTTTTCGTTAAGGCATAAAATACCTGATGTGCCTTTTGTAACCGGAATATCGAGTAAATAAACCGTTTGACCCATCATAGGACCGCCTAAAATTATTTTTGAAGGCAATGTTTTAAATCCGCCGATTTCATCTATAATATCATTTAATAATGCGCCTACCCTAACATTAATATTAACTGATTCGTTCAGGCAATTTCCTGCAATAGTCATATTCCGTTCGTACAGCGGTTTTGAGTAGACAACCGCATCGTATATGGCGACCGCTGTACCCACGTTGATTACTACCACGCCTACATCCATTGGCAATCCGCCGCACGGCACTTCTTTTTTTGTAACAGCATATATTAATTGTTTTTCAGCGCCTTGCGGATATTTCAGTTTAAGGGGAACTATGTTGATTGAACTGATGTTTTCTGTTTTTTGGGACATAGCGTTTATTGCGTCGGGTGTATCTGATTCAATGCCTACGGCACCTTTGCCGCAGCCAAGTATTTTCATAACTATCTGAATACCCCCAATTACTTTATCGGGTGATGACACCATTGTGTTCCTGTCGGCATCAAGATACGGTTCGCATTCAACTCCGTTGCCAATTACTATATCTATCTTTTTATTATTTGGCGGAGAAAGTTTTACATGAGTGGGGAACGCCGCTCCGCCGAGTCCGACAATTCCGGCCTCCTCAACCATTGTTTTAAGCTGGTCGGGAGTAAACTTTTTCCAGTCATTTGTATTTTCTGTACTGTTTATTTCCGTTTTTGTTTCTGTGTTTGTAATTTCTATGCACATAGAGTGTTTCCCAGAACAGACGGGAAATTTTTTAATCGCGGTAATTTTTCCTGAGATACTTGCGTGCAGGGGTACGGATACAAATCCGCTGGCTTCGGCAATTACTTGTCCTTCCTTGACGATATCGCCAACCTTGACGACCGGTTTTGAAGGCGCGCCGATATGCTGGCTCAGGGGCAGGCGCACTTTGCTAGGCAATTTTATAGGCTTGAATTTTTTCCTGCCTGTTAATGATTTATCCAAATGAGGGTGAATGCCGCCTGTAAAAGTTTGTAAATTTATAATATTTTTGGATTTCATTATTGCAGTTGTATCCGTTTGAGATCGAGAACTGGTCTGTCGTTTTCATCAAACGACAGCAGCATTCCCTGTATTTTGACTTTTCTGTTAGAGTAACTTTCGAGGTCTTTATCAGTGCTGTAGAAAGTGCATAAATCTTTTTTATGAAGAAATCCGCGTTCTTCAATTCTGTAAAGAGTCCCTTTTGCGGTTTTGTCTTCTTTGATTAAGAAACCTTCATAGGAATAGAGGCTTGAGCCGGTTGATTTTTTGCTGTTATTTTTTAATTGAGCATAAGATCGGCGTCTTTTGATATCTTCAATTCTCATTTCGGCTTTTTGGGCCTCGATGGTTCCCGGATAAAGCAGCATTATTGACCTGTATTTAGTTAGGACAGCTTCGTAATTTATCTCCGAAACATCTTTAAGCAGTTCAGAACTGCGAAAATCTTCTGCTTCGTTGAATTGGACGAATCGTTTTCTGTCTGTGGCGAGTGAGGCATCCGCGATTTTTTTTCTGATTGACGCTAATCTCTCGATAGACCATTTAGCTTCTTCCTTATCGGGATAATCTTTAATTATCGCCATATAATTAATAGAGATACTTGAAATGTCGATATCGTTGATATTTCGTTTTTCAAGTTCTCTGCTCGCGAAAGTATCGGCATAATCAAAGAGTTCTTTTACTCGATTTTGTCTGTTTTTTTTAAATAATTCTTTTTCGATTTTTTCCTGTTTTTCTTTAAGGATTTTAAGTTCAAAAAGAGCTTTTGAGGCATATATTGTATTTGAATATTTTTTTATTACGGAGAAATAATTTTGTTTTATTTCATCAAAATCAATGGATCGCGAATCGCCTTTAAGTTTTGATGAAGCGTATAGTTTGGCGCTGTTAAAAGCCTGTTGGCTTTCTTTGAGCTTGTTGAGCTGGGTAGTAAGATTATCCATATTGCTGAAATAATCAACGAAATTAGAGCTAACCCATGCTTTTAGAGATTCAGGCGGGCTGATTTTTTTCCAGTTGTTTTTTTCATCTATAACATTAACTTTATCGTTTTTATTTACTTGTGTAAGCACAGGAAAATTTATGCCGGGTCCTTGCCTGACATTAAGGGCAGTGCCGGTTACGATGCCCTCAAGTATATAATCGCTGCTTATCCAGCAGTTGATATTTTCCGGCGGTTTTATAAGAAGCCAGTCTCCGTTTTTGTCGAGCACTGTAACGAGGTCGTTTTGGCTGAGTGTGGTTATTTCCCTGTAATTTGTTCCTTTGCGGGGAAGTACCCGCAGTTTTTCACTGGTTACTATACCAATATACGGATAACTTTTTTCCTGAGCTTTTGCGCAATTAGAATTTATTAAGCAATAATAAGATAAAACAAAAAAGAATATAACGAGCAAATTTATCGTTTTAAATTTTTTCATGGCAGTTAAAAACCTTATTTTAAATTTTTTCCGGTATTTAAATCGTTAATTTCGTTTATTGTTAATTTTCTATATTCGCCTTGTTTTAAATTGTTGAGTTTAACCGTGCCTATTCTTGTCCTTTTTAAACGAATAACTTTTTTGCTGAGCTTTTGAAATATTTTTCTTATTTCTCTGTTTCTGCCTTCGTTTAAAGTAAGACGTATTCGCGGCATATTTGATTTAAAATTTTTTTCATCAATAATAACAGCGCGAACAGGAGCGCCGTTATCGATTATTATTCCGTTACGAATTTTTTGGCGTTCATTGCCATTGAGCGGTTTGTCGATCCAAACTAAATATTCTTTTGTAATGCCGTATTTAGGATGAGTAATTTTATCGCATAAACTGCCGTCATTTGTAACAATAATAAGACCTTCGCTTTGGACATCAAGCCTTCCTGCCGGATAAATCCGTCCGTTATTTTGTGGAACAAGATCAATAACTCGTTTATATTTATTATCTTTTCTGCAGCTGCAGATAACCCCTTTGGGTTTGTTAAGCGCCCAGCAGATCAATGCGGCGGTATGTAATACTTTCCCTTTGTAAGATACTATATCTTTATCAGCATCAGTAATAATCCCTAAACGGGTAACTGTCTCGTTATTGAGCTGAATGTATCCATCGGCTATAAGCTGTTCGCATTTTCTTCTTGACCCTAACCCGCATTCAGCAAGAAATTTGTGTAAACGTAACTTCATTCCTTGCGATTATTATTCGGATTTGGTTTTCGCAAGACCGAGAATAGAATCGCCTTCTTGCCATTTTTTTTGTTTTTTTAGGATATCGATTCGTTCAAACCGTTTAAGGACATTTCTTTTCATTTGGATTCCGCTTCCGCCGACTTTATAACTTGGATGCTGAGACATTGTAACCTCCTGATTTTATATTAATTATTTTGTGTTTTTGTTTATCCAGTCTAAATATGGTTTATAACCGTGGGTAATCGGAAAAAAAATAATTTCCGGCACGTCGTAAGAGTGAATTTTCTTTACTAAGTTAGTAATATCACCGTTTAAACCAGATTTGCTTTTTCCGATTAAAAGCCATTCCTGAGCGGTCTCAATTTTGCCTTGCCATCTAAAAACAGATTTTATCTCAGGCAATAGACTTACACAAGCGGCAAGTCTTTTTTCTATAAGAGAAGACGCAATATTTTCCGCTTCTTTTTGCTCGGGAGCAGTTATATAAAACATACAGTAATCTGAAGTTTCCATAATTTTTCTGAAAAGATACTATATTTAAGCTGAAAAGTCAATATACAAAATTATGAATTAGAATATCCCCCGTTTTTTTGTTGTGTCATGATAGAAAAATCATCGAAAAGGGGTCTGTTTTGAACAAATCCAGATGTTTCCGCAGATGTTTTATCCTTAACATCACGTTACTTATCAAAAAATTTCCCGCGAAAAAGCCCGCATAAGCGGGCTTTTGGTAAAGGGTAAAAGGACTAAAGGATAAAGGGTTAAACTCTTTTTGCCCGACGCAGTACCAAGCCACCCACACTTAACAGCACAAGTCCTATGCTCAAAGGCTCAGGAACAGCTCCCCCCTCGTCTCCAGCGAAGGAACTTGCAACACGAAAGCCGAGACCGTTGAACTCGTAAGTCGGAGAGCTGTAGTAGTAGCGGTAGGAAGAGGGCAGGTAGTCCGCACTGAGGCTCCACGAACCGCCACGCAAACCGCGGTAGTGACCGCTTATCAACGTCTCGTTCCATTCCCATACGTTTCCGGTCTGGTCATACGTTCCATAAGGACTTGCCGATTCATCGTACGCTCCTACTTCAGTACTGTAATACGGATCACCTAACGTATAAGTATAACTATCATCTCTATAGTTCGCGCTGTTTCCCGTATCATTCGCAGGCCTATTGTTATTCGGTTTTGTATCTGTTCCCGTGGC
>JAGGZS010000011.1 GCA_021161885.1 bacterium | reverse complement strand
CGTTATACCTGTTTGCCTTCGAACGATTCCGTCTGAGCGGAATTTTTTTTCTATTCATTCTCATGCCCCCATATCTTTATTTCCGGTTCTAAAATTATATTAAATTCCATTTTTGCTTTTTGTTTAATCAATCGAATCAATTCAAAAATATGCCTGCTTTCAGCCCCCTCGGAAGTTACAATAAAATTCGCGTGTTTTGCCGATACTTTAGCTCCGCCTACAGCAATATTTTTAAATCCCATCCGGTCAATCAATTCTCCACTATGTATATTTTGTGTATTTTTGAATACACATCCGGCACTTCTTGAGTGAGGAAATTTATCTTTTCTTTGACTGCGCACATCCGTAAGAATTTTATTAATGCGACCGTAAGTTGATTTAGAAAATTTAAGTACCGCCTCAATAATAATTTCCCCATTTTCAAAAAATCCTTTTCTATAGCCAAAAAATAATTTTTCCGCAGGGATTGTTTCAATACCAGCATCTAGCGACATAACAGTTACCGATTCAAGTATTTGCGATATATCATACCCGAACGCTCCTGCGTTCAGGGATATTAGTCCGCCTAACGAGCCGGGAATGCCGCATAACCATTCTACGCCTGACATCTGGTTTTTCAACGTAATGGATATAATTTTTTGTAAAGATACCCGAGAACCTATTTTGTACTGCGTATCGTCTATCTTAGAAATTTCAGAAAAATCTTTGCCGGTTAATCTAATTACAACCGCGTCAACACCATAATCGCTTACTAAAACATCTGTTCCAAAACCCAATATTTTAATTGGGATATTGTTATCAAAGCAGAACCCGACAACCGTTTTAAGCCCCTTTAAAGTATAGATATCGCATAAAACCTGAGCGTTTCCTCCGGTCTTAAACGATGTATAACGAGCTAAATTCACCTTAGATTGTATAAGTCCTTCGTAAGGATTATCAGCAAAATAGTCAAATAAAAAAGAACATTTATTATCCGTTTCTATTGAAGAAATCATATTGAGACAACCTGAAGTTTAATCAATTCATTTTTAAATTCATTCGCCAACTTGCCGATATCCCCTGCTCCCATAAAAACAATAAGGTCATTTTTTTTTACAATCATAAGCAAGTTTTTAAGAATTTGATCAAAATTAGGAAGATATTTAATATTAGCGTTGCGCTTTTTTATTATCTGTTTAAAAACAAATTCTCCGCTTATACCCTCGATGGGTTGTTCGTCAGCGGAATATATATCTGTTAAAACAAGCAGATCGGCGTTGCCCATTGAATCAGCCAACGAAGAAGCAATATTTTTTGAGCGTGTATACCTGTGCGGTTGAAACACACAGATTATGCGGTCTTTATGGCAATTCCTGAGCGATTCAAGCAAAGCGAGTATTTCAGTAGGATGATGGGCATAATCTTCAATAATCCTTATTCCGTTTACGACTCCCCAGTCTTCCGCCCGCCGTTTTACCCCTTTAAATTCGCTTAAAGATTTTTGAAATTTTTCTACAGATACACCAAGGCGATCAGACACCGCAAAAACAGATAGGAAATTTGTTATAAAAAATTGGCCGAAAACAGGAATATAAAACTTATAAGGCGCGTTGCTTTTATAAACCATTTCTATTTCAATGCCGTCAGGCACATTATTTAAAGAAAATTTTTCAGAAAAACCTAAATTTTCAATACTAAAATCAATTAACTGTGCGCCGTTTAAGCTATCTTTAAACAAATCAGCCATATTTTTATCAGGCACATAAACAGCTTCTTTTGTGTTAGCGGCTATTTTCCGATAAGCGTCAAGCATTTTATCTTTAGTTCCGTAATGCTCTATATGGTCGTCATCAATATTCAGAATAATAAGGATATCCGGTTCAAAAAAGGTTATTGATCCGTCGCTTTCATCGGCTTCGACAATTATGTAATCAGATTCAGTACACATTACGTTGGAGTTTACATTTTTCATTATTCCGCCAACCAAAGAATTCGGACAATAACCATTGTAATCAAGTACCCAGCTAAGTAGTGCCGAGGTAGAAGTTTTACCGTGAGAACCAGAAACAGCTATAACCTTTTTATCTTTAATAATATCTGCTAAAAAAACTCCCCGCCTGAAAGTAGGTATTCCTTTTTGTCGGGCAAATGATAATTCGCAGTTATCGTCTTTTATGGCTGATGAATAAATAATAATATCGCAGTCGGATATATTTTTCACATCATGGCCTATACTGACTTGTATATCATTTTTTCTGATTTGATCAATATACGGGGATGTCCTTTTATCCGAACCCGCAACATTAGCGCCTAAATGCTTGACATAAACAGCAAGACCACTCATCCCGCACCCGCCGATACCTATAAAATGCAGTTTTTTATTTTTTAAGGATTCTATCATTGACCAGCTCCCGAATCATTTTTTCTGAGGCATTTTCCATATCTATGGAAAAAATTTTATTTTTCTTTTTTTTAAGCTCATCAGGATTACAAAAATAATATCGTATTTTATCAGAAATTATTCGCGCAGTACAATCTTTTTCTTCAATAACATCAAACACTTGCGAAGCCGCAAAAACATTCGCGTTCGCAAGCTGATGATTGTCGGCAGCATACGGCAACGGCACAACCAAAGCCGGTATTTTTGCCATAAAAAGTTCCGTCAGCGTTCCTGAGCCCGCTCGGCATAACGCAAAATCAACACAATCATATAATGCCGACATTTGACCGTAAAATTTAAAACATCTGTTTGTAAACCCAAATTTATCATAAGATTCTTTCACTTCATTAAAAAAATGTTTTCCGGTGATGTGAACAAACCTTATCTTTGATTTTAAATCTTCTAAATTT
>JAGGZS010000080.1 GCA_021161885.1 bacterium | reverse complement strand
TAAAACAGTAAAAGAAATATACGATGTTTATGACAGAATTTTATCCGCATAACCTTTTTAATAAAGTTTTTTTTATAAAATGAAAAAAAATTATTTTAAATTTATTATTTCTCTTTTTATTATCCTTGCCGTTACCGTAATTTTTATAATTCACGATACCCAATGCGGCTATACAAGTTCATCTGACCAAGAAAAAATTATTTTTTACGAGAATTTCAAAAAAAAAGCTGAAAAACCATGGGACGCCAAAATTATCAGGCACAACAAAAAAAAATGTATCAAACTTCCAATAATAGATAACAAATATTTCGGCGCAGGGATATCTTATTCGTTTCCCGCACCGGTTGTTTATGACAAAAACCTTGTTTTAGAATTATCCGTTTATACACCTGACGCCCCTTTTATATACCTTTCCTTTTTTAATAAAAACAAAAACGACAACTACCATTTTAGATATAAAAACATTAAAAAAAATTCATGGCAAACAATAAAACTCAATCTTTCATGGTTTACAGACAACGAATATAAAGGCAAACCGCTCAATAACGGCGATGTTATAACAAAAATAAACTTTTTTTCCGGCAATCCCCGGTCCAATCCAACTATTTATATAGATGAGATAAAATTGTTCTTAAAACAAACTGTTAAATCATCATCCGCAAATAATTCTAAAACTTTTTTTGAAAATTTCGAGAATACTTCCCGCTCATGGAAAGGGATTCTCTCTAAAAATCTGCCCGGCGGGAAAAACGGATCAGCGGTTAAAGCCATCGACATAGACGACAAATGGTTCGGCGTATGCGCGTCTTATGAAAACGCAGACAGCCCGATTTTCGTTATCGACAAAAATCCAATGTTTTCCATCTCATACTATATCGAAAAAAAAAGAGATATTTATGTATCTTTTTTTAACAAGACAAAAAACGACAATTATCATTACCGCATAAAAAACATCAAATTAAAAAAATGGACTGATTTTAAACAAAGCCTGCTGTTTTTTACAGATAACAGTTATAAAGGTATTCCTATGGATCCGGGCGATGAACTAACTAATATAAGAATATTCGCCGGACGCCCGCGCGAATCCGTTAACCTTTGGCTCGATAATATTAAAATCGAGACCAAAGAGCTTGCGCCCAGCCGCCCGTTTAATATGCAAAAAC
This sequence comes from bacterium, assembly GCA_021161885.1. Lineage (GTDB taxonomy): Bacteria > Auribacterota > Auribacteria > Auribacterales > Auribacteraceae > JAGGZS01. Next base: position 2,999 of record JAGGZS010000080.1, on the reverse strand, counting down.
GAAAATACGCTGAATATACGCAGATTAATCGGTCGATAATTGCAAATTTAAGAAAAATTTACAATAAATCCAACCGCCCGAAAAGTATCTTAAATGTCGGCGACAGCATCTCTTTCTCCATGGCGTTTATGTGGCCTATGCGCTGGAACAAACCCGGGCTGACTATTAACGAAGGATACAAATATATCGATAAAAATGCAGCGGCTAAATCGGATATGAAATCCAATTGGGGCAAAAACATTATCGACTCGGTTTTAAAAAATATTCATCCACAAACCGCGACAATTCTCTTCGGCACAAACGATGTATTGAAAAACGCAAATCCCGCAAAATATTACGACAATATGGAATATATAATAGACGCCTGCATTAAGCATGGCACAATCCCGATCCTATTAACCATACCGCCGACAACTAAAAAATCTATTGATACAGTAAAAAAATTCAATTACCAACTACGGGAACTGGCAAGAACAAAAAAAATACCTGTTTTAGATATATTCCAGCTGTTTATGGATCAAAATAACTGGAGAGATTTATTAAGCGACGGAATACATCCGTCATACTTTGAAGACAGCAGAGCAGGCGGTTATTCCCTAATAAATGAATCGCTTTATGAAATGTATAAAATGATCGAAACTTACGTTATAAATAAACCCAAAAAAGATTTAAAAATTATTACGGACAATATCCCTTTTTCCGAGCCGGAAAGCTCGTCTATAATTTTCAAATACACCTTTGACCGATCAAAAGAAGGCTGGAACGCAATATTAGTTAAAGGCGATGACGCGCCCGATTCAAAGAACTGCCTTATGCTTAAAAACGGACAGGAACTCACAGCTAAACTTAACGCCCAGTTTAACGTAACCCCCTCAACATATATCGCTGTTTCGGTTTACGCGGAAAGCTGCAAAAGGTTCAGGCTCCAAATTTACAATAAAACACAAAACGATAATTTCTGGGCGGCTTACATCAATGTGCCCCAAAAACAATGGACACGGTATTATTTCGATTTAAATAACGATTTTCAGGATAACGAACTTAAACATAAACAAATATTTTTTCATGACAACATTAGCGCAATTAATTTTTACGGCGATGTAATAGAGCGAACATCCAAGTTATATATCGACGACATTGTCGTTTATAATGCCACTTTAAAAAGTTATAATACCACTCTTGATAAACAATTTAACAGTCTTCAGCAAGAATTCGATAAATTAAAGCCTTTTTTAAATTTTTCTGTTATAAACAAAACTATAACCCTGCATAAAAATTTTGTGGACAATCTTAAAACCTCAACTCCCGAAAAACTGCAAAATATTTTATCGGAATATAAAAATCTGATGTTCAAATCAAAAATGCTTATAAAAACCAAAAAATTTTTCAGCGTGGAAAATCCTTCTTTTGGAGTTGGTTATGAAACCGCCATGAAACGAATCTCTCCTTATCATCGTTTATATAATTTTAAAGGTGATATAAAAAATAATATAAAAATCTACAGCGCGAAACACGAATATGAAATTTTTCAGCTTTATTTAGTTCCTTTTGGACATAATGTAAAAAACGTGTCCATAACCTTCAGCGACCTTATAAATGAAGATAAAAAAACCTTATTCAAAAAAGACAATTTCAAATCGTTTATCGAGGATTTCGTTGTTACCAAACAAAGCTGGCCTGTATCAAAATATATTCTTGGAAAAAAGCCCGATCCATTGATACCATTGCGAAAACCGTTTATTTTGAGGGACGAAACCCCTTTTCTTATAAGCTGTTATACCCCGCCCGAGCAGAAAGCCGGAAAGTATACCGGAAAAATCATAATAACATCTGATAATAATGAAAATTTTGTACTCGATATATCTTTATATATATGGGATTTTAATCTTCCCCTTTACGGACGGCTTCATACACCGACAACTTTAGATTTTAACCAGCTGAAAGAATTCTACGGTTCTAAACCCAATGAACAAGTCAGAAGAAAATGGTACAAATTTTGCCTGCAGCACCGCATCGACCCGACCGACCTGTATCATTTCGGATTATCCCCCAGACTTGAAGATATCGATTACTGCAACAAGTTAGGGCTTCGCACAATTCTTTTCGGCGGTAATCATTACTCCGAAGATATAAAAAACAAACAATATGTAAATAAAACATATCTCGCGCTCAAAGAAAAAAAACTTCTGCGTAAAACTATGATTTATATAGCCGATGAACCATCGCCCGATAATGTTGCGGTTATAATAAAAAAAGCCGGTTGGATACGGAAAAACTGTCCGGGACTGCTGACGTTCGCCGGAACCAACCCTACAGCATCTTTATACGGATACATTGACGTGTGGGATCCGATCATATCCGGGGGAGCTCATCTTTTTGATCCTGAAATAACCGCGGAAAGGAAAAAAGCCGGAGAAAAAGTTATGTGGTATGTCGCCGCCTCCCCATCTTATCCATACCCTAATATCCAGATGGATAACCCGCTTATTGACGCGCGAATTCTTTTATGGATGACTTTCAAATACGACATTGACGGATTCGAATATTATTATATCAATTTATGGGGAAACAACAAATACGCCAAAAACGGCAAAAAATGGCCGGATATACCTTGGGATACATACAGTTTCACAAGCAGCCGCAACAATTATAACGGCGACGGAATGTTAATTTATCCGGGTAAAAATATGGAACCCTACAGTTCATTAAGGCTTGAAAATTTAAGGGACGGCATTGAAGATTTTGAAACGCTGAATATTTTGAAAAATTTAGTTGCTGAAATAAAATCTAAAAATATTCAAGATAATTCAGTAATAAATCTAATCCAAGAAGCTCAGGAAATTATTAATGTCCCTGCTCATATAGTAAAAAATACAATTACCTTTACACGTAACCCAGATGATATTATAAGTGCCAGAATAAAAACAGGTTATTTAATCGAAAAATTAAAAAAATACTCGACCGGGAAAAAATAATTAGCTGTTATCTTGTTTATGATC
>JAGGZS010000279.1 GCA_021161885.1 bacterium | reverse complement strand
ATATAACACAATACTAAGGAGAATTATATCCCATGAAAGTTATTGTTGTAGATGACTCCTCTACTATGCGCAGAATTATAAAAAATACGCTTAACAGGTTAGGTTTTACCGATATAATTGAGGCGGAACACGGACTTGACGCGTTATCAAAATTAGATGGCATTGAACTGATTATTACAGACTGGAATATGCCTGAAATGGATGGTTTAACTTTTGTTAAATCTGTTAGGGCAAGCAATACCTTTAAGCATATTCCAATAATTATGGCAACCACTGAAGCGGCTAAAGAAGATATCGTTGAAGCAATTCAATCAGGAGTAAACAATTATGTTGTAAAACCGTTCACTCCGGAAATTTTAAAAAACAAAATTGAAGCTGTAATTAAATAATACATTCAGGGAGAAAAAAAATGAACGTTGAATATATTAACCCTTTTATTACATCAACCGTAAATGCCTTATCAACAATGGCAGGGTTAGAACCCAAAAGAGGAAAACCATATCTAAGGCAAGGCGCAAAAATCCCTTGCGATATATCAGGCACTATCGGAGTAGCCGGCGAAGCAATAGGTTCGGTAACAATTTCTTTTCCTGAGAATGTCGCCTGTAAAATGGTAGCGAATATGCTCGGAATTAACGTCTCTGAAATAACCGACGACGTTAAAGACGCGGTTGGCGAAATCGCTAATATGATTGCCGGAGGCGCAAAAGGCGAATTAGCCCAAAAAGGATTTGGGTTTAAAATAGCTCTTCCTGTTGTTTGTATCGGTAAAGACCATTTTACTCAATTTCCTAAAAATATCCCTTGTGTTGTTATACCATTTTCTACTAAGGACGGCGACTTTTTTGTAGAAGTCGGCTTAAAAATGTCTTAAATATAAATTTTACATCTTTATAAAAAAGGATTTTTTTTTGTAAAACAGTAATTTAACTCATAATAATTTTTTTCTTTAGGCATAAACATCTTATATATCGCATCTCTTTTTACCAAAAAACCACTATGTTTATTTTAAGATAAGTCTGGAATATAAATTGCTTATATTTTTTATCTGTATTTTATATTGACAGTATAATCTGGAGAATTGTAAATGCGTAATATATTAATTCTTATTTGTACAGGGCTGTTGTCATTATCAGCAGGGTGCAGTGTTATTAACAATACCACTAAGGCGTTATACACCACAAACAGTGATTTATTTGTAGCTACAAATTATTTTATTCATCCCGACTACGATTATTTTGCCGTTAAACGCGTTATGCTGGCTCCAATAAAAAATGAGACTTCCAACAGGGATGTTTCAAAAACCTTAAAACCAATATTTATCAACGAATTAGCCAAACTTAACAAATTTGAAATAATACCTGTGCCTTCAGATATTGAAGAAGAAATTTCAACTTTCAATATACGCGAAAAAGGCACATTTTACGCGCTTCATTTATACGATATAGGAAAAAGATACAATGTTGATGCGGTAATTTTCACTTCAATAACCGCTTATTCTCCATACGAGCCATGTGTTATAGGCATAAACACAGAGATGATAAGTACTTATTCAGGAATTGTTTTATGGGCGCTGAATGAAGTCTACGACGGCAAGCTAAGGTCTGTGGAAAATCTTGCTAAAACATATTACTTTGAAAACCTGCGTTTTTCCCATCCTTTATATGACTGGACAATAATGATGAGTTCTATAAGATACTTCGCTCAAATGGTCTGCTCGGATGTAAGCCAAACCATGAATGATTACTATATAATGCCCTCTATGAACCACAATTTACTGAATATAGCAACCATGGAACCAATATATTCCAAAAGATAGATTTTTTTAAGAAATAAAATTTATTTCCTGTTTCAAAGGGCGTAACATCAAATCCGTAAATGCGTCAAACGGATTAAGGCTGTCATATAAAACAGAATAAACTTTAGCGGCTATTGGTGTTTCCACTTTATATTTTACTGATAACTGTTTAACCGATAACACCGTTTTAACCCCCTCGGCAACTTTTTCCATACCCTCAAGAGCTTCCTGTAAAGTTTTGCCTTTACCAATTATTTCACCAAGTCCGCGATTGCGACTGTGCCGGCTTGTGCATGTAACAATTAAATCGCCTATTCCCGATAACCCCGCGAAAGTCAACGGGTTCGCTCCCATGGCTACTCCAAGCCTTGTTATTTCCGCAACACCTCGTGTAATCAAAGCGGCTTTTGTATTATCGCCAAAGCCCAGTCCATCGCTTATACCTGCCGCTACGGCTATAACATTTTTCAAAGCTCCGCCAAGTTCAACCCCGATAATATCCTCACTTGTATAAACACGAAAAAAATCTGTAGAAAAAAGTTTCTGCACGTAATTGTTTATATATTCATTTTTTCCGCCCACCACAGCCGCAGACGGTATACAGCGCGATACTTCCTCTGCATGAGTCGGTCCTGATAATGCCGCTACATTTGCCGTATCAAGTTCCTGCCCGATTATCTGGCTCATTCTCAACAAGGAATTGTTTTCTATCCCTTTTGAGACAGTTAAAAAAAACGGATAATCTTTATTCTTTTTTAACACCGATTTTAATGTTCTGCATGTATTACGCATAACATGCGAAGGCACAGCAAGTAAAATCAAATCACAGTTATCGGCGCAAACCCTCATATCAGAAGTAAACGTTATACTTTCAGGTATTTTCAGGCCGGGCAAAAACTTAATATTCTCGCGGGTTTGATTCAGTTGATCAATATAATCGGGAAAATATCCCCATACAGAAAGCTTATAACCGGACCTATCCAGCAATAATCCTAATGCTGTTCCCCATGCGCCATCACCAATGATACCTACTTTTTTCATTTTAACCCTACTTTAATTTAGCGGAATTTTCCTTAAGAACCGATAATAATTTTTCAAGTTTAACCACCAGGTCTTTTCCGTTCCTAAAATCAACCTGTAATCTGTCGCCGATACGACTTCGTTTAAGAAGAATTTCTTTATTCCAATAATTACTTAAAGTTTTATCAATCTGAGAAGTCGTTTCAAAAACCTTGCTTATTTGTTCAAGTTCAAGCTGGCGATCAGAGATGTGTTCCGTCCGTTTATGGCGAGTAACAAAAAATTTAAGTTCATCTACACTCATATGTTCACGCATCACTTTTTCAAAAACAGCTATCATCTCTTCCTCGGACGACAACCGAAGCAATACGCGGGCATGAGCGAAAGTCAACACAGCGCTTATAACAGCTTTTAGGACTTGCGGCGGAAGGAGCTCAAGCGTCCTTATATATTCGCTTATGATCGATTGGCTTTTCCCAAGAGCTTTTGCGAGTTCACTTTGCGTAAACCTGAATTCCTCAATAAGTTTCTTATACCCGATAGCTTGTTCCAGAGGCGTCAATTCTCTTCTATTTAAGTTATCGACCATTCCTTTTAAAGCGGCTTCTTTATCGGGTATTTTATCATAAACAACTGCGGGCACGGTATCTAATCCAATCTGCCTTGCGGCTTTCAAACGTCGGTGTCCGGCTATGACATGATATTCACTGCCTATTTTCTTAAGCATTAACGGATTTAATATTCCGTTTTCCTTAATAGATTCAATCATTTCAGACATATCATAGTCTATTTCGACGCGCATCTGAAAGAAACTGCCGGTGATTTTAGAAACATTTACGTCCTGAATGGCAAGCTTTTGTCCAAACATACTTAAAACTCCATTTTTAATAGATTCCAAGAAGATATTTTCTTTAACATAATAGGTTATGATAAATTAATTGTAAAGTGAAATGAAAAAAAATTAGATACACTGCCAGCGCATTAAAAAAAATAAGCTGTAGTTCAATTCTACCGTTGCGCCAAAGTTATCTCGGGTTTAAATTCGCAGTAAGCTAATAGATTAGTTTTCAAAACTGAATTGACTTGATTTCTGCTTAAATACCGATGATTTTTCTTTTTCTCCGCTATATTATGTAGTATCCCTCTAACTTGTTTAGGGTTAAGATTAGGATACCGTCCAATAATCAGCGATACTAATCCGGTGAGTCTTGCCGATGATATGGAAGTTCCTTTTTGAAGGAAAGATTTTCCATCCGTGGAAAATTCGCCGACCGATCTTGCAAAATCCGCCCTGTTTCCCCAAAAATTAATTGCCCCCACACCAATTACAGAATCCATATTAGCGGGAAACCCGGGCGTAGTTAAGCAGGTTGAAGCGCGGTAAACAAAATCATTTTTCACCACAAACCCGGTTGACGTGTTTCGATTGCCAACAGCCGCTATGACCGTAATACCGTTATTTACCAACTCGTCAATCGCTGATGATACCGAAGTATTTTTGTCTATGGTAAAAGACAAGTTTACGACATCAACATTATTGTCCAAACACCAATATAACCCCCTGACAATCCTGCCAGCATCAAAATCATGGCTGTGTTCAGCCACTTTAACCATGATAAGTTCTATATTTGGATTTGTACCGAGTATGATTTTTGACATTAAAGTACCGTGGCCGGCGTTATCGACAAAAGGTGATTCTTGTGTAAAACTTACCCCTTTAACATTTTCAAGTTTACACCCTGTGTCGAGAAGGGCGACACGAGGTTTCGCCCATAATATCGCGTCTTTCGAATTAATAAGACTAAAAAAAGCACAAATTAAAAGTAACGTGAACATCCATAACCGTCTCATGCTATTGGTAATCGGCTAAAATAATATTAACTTTAGCAAATGAAACAAAAAAAACACGGCTTTAACTTAATCTTAATGCTATAGCTAATATTTTAATCATAAAGAGGTTAAAGAAATCGGCAGATATAATATTTTAAAGTTTATCTTCCTTGATATTATAACTCGATAAAGCAAGACGCCTGAAATTCTCAACTATAGAAAGGGCTTTTTTTAATTTAATACGGTTATTTTTATCCAGCTTATAAGGATTGATAAAATAATTCATTTTATTAATTTTATTTTCAATAAACTCTATTTGCCTTTTGATTTTAAAACTTGTTAGGGTCAAATAGGTTTCAATTAAATCACCTGCCATTTTGGTATCAAAACGTTTCATTTTTTCCAGACATTTAATTCGGCTTACAGTATTTGTTTCCCATATATTATTTTCCAATGAGAAAAGAAGGGTCAGCATAATAAGCGGCAGCCATCCCTGAAACTTTATATTGAGCATATCTTTATATTCACCGTGTTTTTCTGTCTTAAAATTTTTAAATATTGTTAAAGCTATGGGCATAAGAACCGTGGCTTGGGCAATAGCTTTAAAAGAGGAATGGTACATTTTAAGAACTTTACGGGATTCATTTATAAACGCTTGCGCAAGAGGATAATTACCACCGGAATATTTAGCGTCGGTCAATACAATTAAATCGATCAGGTTGTCTGAATCAACAATATATGTATGCAGTTTAGAACGCCATTGGGTTAAAGTGCCGAACCATTTCTCGTTGACCGGCATTATTGCGCCTTTACATTTTGTAAAACCGACAACTGCAAGATTATCAACCATTCGTTTAGCGAAATCGCGGTAATATTGTTTATCATCTTTGTTTTTATATACCAGCAAATTATCCTGATCGGTGATAAGGGTTTGCTCCTCTCTGCCGGAACTTCCCATTCTTAACCATGCGAACGTATTTTTAGGTTTAGCGCTTGAACGAGACATTTCTTTTTTAGTAAGATCAATAACCTTTAAATTTATTTTATCCCTGTAATATGTGCATCTATTATGTAATTCCTTAACTGAATTGGTTGTTAAAAATATTTCCGCGCTCAGTTCGTTTAAATTCTGATGCAACTTAGTTATTTCTTTAACAGAACTGCTTTTCCCGACTCTTTTGATGATTTTTTTATACTTATTGTTTAATGAAAATAAAATTTTATACTCTTTGTCCATTATCGAAGAAAAACTTTTTATAAAATCCATTCTAAACTTAGATGGGGTATTTTTGAACATCAAGGCGTAATCGGAATAAAAATCACTGGCTAATCCAAGTATTATATCCGGCTCAAGTTTATTTTCCGTTATAAATTTTAATCTTAAAGTATCTTTCATAATTTAACGCATTCTTTCATAAATAATTAGATTAAAGCATCAGGTTTTTTAAAATATATTATTTATCTTTTTTAATCAAATTATTTCTTTATTAAAAAAAACAAAAAAAAGGGAGCCCAAGTTCAGGTCTCCCTTTTATATTAAAAAAACTATTATATAAAAATTATTACTTACGTTTTCTTCTTAAAAACATTCCTAACACACCGCTTGCCAAAAGCAGCATACTCATCGGTTCAGGAATCAAATGAGGTACCGGCACGAATCCGTCGTAAGAACGTGATCCGGATAACGCGCTTGTCGGTCCGTATGCCGGAGGCATTACACAGCTAAGAAATAATATAGTGCTTTCGTCACCAAAATCCATTCCCAAATTCCATGCCCAGTTCTGATGAGGCGTAGACCCTATTGAAGTAAACTTACTTTCGTCAGGAGCGAGTTCTCCATTGTGATTATTTTCTTCTTCTCCGATTAAATTATGATCAGTAATCAAATCGTTATCAAGGTCAAGACCAACGATATAACCAGCAGCTAAAACAACGCCCGGATCAAGGTCCACAGACAACGTATTTAAAATATCATGATTAAAATCATCGTCATTTTCCAACTGATAATAATAATAATAAGTTGACGCGTCATACGCGGCCTTATCGCCCCTTGTATTAGGTGGATCATTTGTCAGAAGGGAAAAATAAAAATCACTATCTGCTACAGATTGAGGAACAAGGTCAGTATCAGATACTATCCAGTCAACAAAAACAGATTGTCCTGTACTTGGCCTGTATAACTGTGATTCACCTTTTAAAATACCTGTAAACGGTTCAGGTATCGGAGGTAATGATAACGCGAATGAGGCATTAACGCCTATAAAGGCTAAAAACATTAAAAACCCTAATACTTTTTTCATAATTTATTTCTCCTTAAATATTTATCTTTACTTTTTGTCTTTCTATCAACAGGTAATACTGCTACAAACTCTTAAGCCGATTATAAACTGATTTACGAGCCCTCCTTTACCCTGTTCATTAATAAAACTATATAATATACTACCCCTTAAAATGTTAATGTATTAATACTATAGACTCTTTTTTTAAAAATTGCAAACTTTTTTT
>JAGGZS010000121.1 GCA_021161885.1 bacterium | reverse complement strand
GTATAATTTTTTAAAAAATTTTTTAGACGATATATCAGATTGATGTATATAAGCCGATGCTTTTCCCGAAATATATTGGCGTTTAAGCTGATAAAATGTTTTCATTTTCCACGATGGAGTATAATGATGCACTTTTACCGCAGGGTCATACCAGAAAAAAGGATGTTTTCGATAAAGCCTGCAAAAAAAATCCGCTTCCTCACCGAGTTTAAGTTTGTTGCCTTTCATTCCGAGTTCGGTATTAAAATAACCGATTTCCTTGAAAAAATTTTTCCGGACAGCACAGTTAGAACCGGAAAAACCATGTTGTGCGCGAGGCGGTTGTAAAAAAGTTTGGTGTTCCCCCCATGAACGGGTTTCGTATTCGTCTTTAAACCAGCGCGGCGCTTTGGTGTCGTAAAAAGGCAGAATTTGTCCGCCCACTGCCGACGGAGCCGGTGTTACATTCAAAAAAGAGTATACAATTTTTTCCGCCCAGCCGGATTCTGCTTTGGCGTCGTCGTCAATGAAGGCAATATATTCGCCGTCCGCCTCGGTAATCCCTGTGTTGCGGCAATAGCTCAACCCCTGATTTAATTCGGTTACATACCTGAAATGTTTATATTGTTCAGTGAATAAAGAAGATACCTGATATGTGCTGTCTGTAGAATTGTTGTCGACTATAATAACTTCAAATTTATCCGATGTCAATGTCTGTCCGCAAAGAGACAGCAAGCACTGTTTAAGCAATCCCGCCCGATTATATGTACAGACAATTACGGAAAGATACGGTTTCATCATATTTTTATGGATTGGTTCCATACTAATTTTTTTACGGTTAATATCCGTGCAATTTTATTATTTTACCGTACTGCGCTGAATTTTTCTTAGGGCATCTATATAGTGTAAAGATTTTTTCGTTATCAATTCATTGGCATCTTTACGCCGTTCTTTTTCGGCTAATAAAAAGATGAGTGTGTTGTCTATTTCGTCGGTATCGTTAATTTCTTTTAAAGATTTTACTTTTCTAAGAGACATATCGGCAATTCTCTCAAAACATTGAAACGGGCTTTTGAGATATTTATTTATTAATATCTGATAATTTTGCGCCGCTTCTTTATGTTGTCCCGACCGGGCAAGCGCGGCACCTTTAAATATGAGGCAGAATACATCTTCAGGGAACTCTTTTTCGATAATATCGGCGAGTTTAATAGTCTGACTGTACAGTTGTTCATTAAGATATACCCGTAAAAGAGCGTTACGCGCTTCTTTTTTTGTATACCTTCCTTTTTTGACTGCGGTTATCAAATCTTCAATGCCCTTTGCCCGTTCATCCGAGACAAAAGGCAGGAACCATAAGAATCGGGATTTAGCGCTTTTCCAGTAATAAAAACATCCTAACCCGTAATAAGCGTCATACATATTAGGGTCAAGTTTCATACATATATCAAGCTGTTTAATTGCGCCTATGCCGTCTCGAAAAGCCGATAAAAATTTGTTTCGGTTAAAACGGTAAAGACCGCGAAACCCTAATGCGCCGCCCAAATAAAAATAAAGCCATTCGTCAGGCGGTTCGCCGTTTTTCTTTTTTTTGCCAATAAGTTTATTGGCTAAGTTAATCGCGTTATTAACCATTGTATCAAATAACGGGTAATGCCTGTGGTCACCGTAATCACGTATTATCGTATCGTAAATCGCGGATTTAAAAAAATATCCGACCGGATGAGTAGGCGCTTTTGTAATTAATTTATCAGCTAAGTTTAAAGCCGCCTTAAAATTTTCGTGCTGCACGTTTTTTATTAAATCTAAAATTATCGGATCAATAGATGTGTAAAAATCTTTCTCTTTATCCTGAAGAGAATACACGGCTGCGGTTGTATAAAATAAAGATATAAAAGATATACAAATAATAATTAAACGAATCATTGGGACAATTCCTTTTGTTTTTTATAAATAGTATCGCTAAATACAAACGGAAGAGATATTTTTTCGTGTTTAGAACAAGCAAAAATAAGGTTCTGTTTTATATGGTCGTAAGTTATAGTATATTGTCCACCGGACGGGCATATTTTGATGCTGGGAACGGCAGGTTTTTTATTTTTTTCAAGAAACGATACCCATTGATCGGCTGGAACAGCTTTAAAATCCTGATAAGTTAAATTATTTTCTGAATAAAACGACCAGAAGGATATTATAAGTTTCTGGATTCTGTTTTTGCAGATTTTTTTTTCTATCAACCCTTTAACAAGGTCTTTTTGTTTTTTAAGCGCTTCATTTATCATGTTAGCGATAAGGTTTTTATAAGAAACATTATCCCATTGCCCGTTAGTGTATTGCCATCTCATAATATCAATAACGTCCTTATTGTTCTCCGGCTGGTCAACAGGATAAATTATTACGGTTACCTCGTATAAATTTTTATCCAATTTATCTATAGAATCAATGGAATATTTTTTTAAAGGAAGAAGATTAAACATATTAAGCATATCTTTTTTAGAGGTATCGTTGAATGCGACCAAAAACTTTTTTTTGGGCAAGCGTTGTTTTAAATTGTCGGGAAAATAATCGTATAAGCTGTCTATATCTTCTTTTACGATGGTATCGTAAAATTTGTTCACTGCTTGAATTAGTTTTTTTTTCTTTTCGTATGATTTATCCGAACAGCCGGAAATGAAAATTGTAATAGTAATTAATAGAGCCGACAGCCGGTTCCGGTTCATCATACCTCCTTGCAGTTTTTTTTTGAATATTATCTTAAAATAACATAACTCATTTATTAAACGCAATATTTTTCAGCTTAATAGCTTGGCTGATATGAAACGATATAAATTTTACGGCATAATTATTAAAATAATGCTAAATTTAGCTTGACACTTTTTGCTTCATTATTATAATAACACGATATATAAATTATCCCGTTATGATAATGGCGCCGAGATAGCTCAGTCGGTAGAGCAGTGGACTGAAAATCCATGTGTCGCCAGTTCGACTCTGGCTCTCGGCACCATTCTTTTATTAGGTTCCCACGTGATTACCAACTCTAGAAAACGTCCTAAAACCTTGAAGCTTGTGCCATTCCCATTAAACATGTCACTCTGAGTAGCGCAGTCACGCCGTGGCGTGACATGTAAGTGCAACAAAGTACAGAGTTAACTTTTCGGTCCGGTATGCATTCCCACGGAGGACCGTGGGAACGAGTAGATTGCCGCGCTCCTTTGCGGTCGCTCGCAATGACACGTGAAGAGGAAACGGTCGCTCACAAGAACCGTGGGAACGAGTAGCAATTCCTTGCTTCTAACCGTATATCGCGGGTCATCGAGCAGCTCGCCGAACATAAGCAGCGCATAGGTTGCGGCCATAGGATAATTGACGTTGGACGCCATGCCAAATCGGAAGTTTTTGTACACATATTCGCCGGCTTTTCTCAGCCGGGCCGTCTACTGATCGCGGTCGGACTTGTCAAGCAGATGGCCATGATGTCGCAATAAAGTCTCTCCGTGGTTCTTCACAGGGAAGCGTACTTTTGACAAAAAGAGGTGGACATGATGAACTATCTGAAGTTTGAAGAAATGAACTTCAGATAGTAAGCGGATTGTGTTTGTAACGACTATTAGTAAAGACGCAAACAGGTTGTTGACAGAAAATCGACTCGTATTGAACTGTGTTGAACTGTGTCATCCGTGGTCTATAATAGAACACTGATTTACCGGAACTTACACGGATTGTTTGTCCGCGTGTGTAGAAAGACAACGATTCCACCTCTGTGATCTCTGTGACCTCTGTGGCAGAAAAAACAAGAAAGCCACAGAGAAAAAAATAATCC
>JAGGZS010000275.1 GCA_021161885.1 bacterium | reverse complement strand
GTTTAATAGTAATTTTTGTATTTGTTTTCTAATATATTAAGAAAATTTTCGCATTCTTTTTTTTTGATACTTTTCTATCTCATTTATTTAAGCCGTGCCCAAAATTTTAGTTATGATATTCTAATGACAAAAGAAGAAACCTTCCATCGCAGGTAACTCAATTGTTGGAAACAAAAAAAGGTAACTGTCGGTTAAATAATAAAGGCGGCTTTATTTATTTATTTCAGCCGCATTAAGATTTGGAGGTTTGCACAGAAAAATGAGCGATACTAAAAACCAATTAGACCAACTTTGTATTAATACTGTCCGTATGCTTGCCGTAGACGCCATTGAGAAAGCGAACTCCGGTCATCCGGGTATGCCTCTTGGCGCATCGCCTATGGCATTTGCTTTATTTACGAAATTTATGCGCCATAACCCTGCTAACCCAAATTGGTTCAATAGAGACAGGTTTATACTGTCGGCGGGACACGCGTCTGCCCTATTGTATTCGCTGCTGCATATAACCGGTTACGCCATTAGTTTAGATGATTTAAAAAAATTTCGCCAGTTGTCAAGCATTACTCCCGGACATCCCGAGTACGGTGTAACGCCGGGTGTTGACGCTACAACAGGTCCGTTAGGACAAGGCTTTGCCATGGGCGTAGGTATGGCGTTGGCAGAACGGGTTCTGGGAAAAATGTTCAATAAAGACGGGTTTGATGTGGTTGACCACTACACCTTTGCCATCGTATCAGACGGCGACCTGATGGAAGGCATTTCGTCTGAAGCGGCTTCACTCGCCGGACACATTAAACTCGGTAAACTAATTTATCTTTACGATGACAACGATATATCCATCGACGGAAATACAGATATAACGTTTACAGAAAATGTACAACAACGTTTTGAGGCATACGGATGGCATACGCAGACAGTAACCGACGCGAACGATTTAACCGCCATAACCTATGCTCTTGAAACAGCTGAACAGGAAACCGATAAACCGTCTATCATTATAGTAAGAAGCCATATAGGTTACGGAAGCCCTAAACAAGACACATCCGCGGCTCACGGCGCGCCTCTCGGTAAAGAGGGTTTGCTTAAAACAAAAGATTTTTACGGGTGGGATAAAGAAAAAAGTTTTTTTGTGCCTTCCCAAATAGCTGAATTCAGGAAATCATTCCTTAAAAAAACCGCTGATTATGAATCTCAATGGAACAGCTTATTTAAAAAATATCAAGAAAAATATCCGGCGCAAGCCAAACAGTTATCTAATTTAATAAATGGAATTTTACCTGAAGGCTGGGATAACAAAGTCAAAAATATGTCGTTTAAATCCGGCGAAGGACCTATGGCAACCCGTGACGCGTCAGGCAAATTCATGAACGCCGCGGCAGATGGTCTAATAAACTTAATCGGCGGGTCGGCTGATTTGGGATCTTCTGTTAAAACTACCCTGAAAAATTATCCGGCGGTCGGCGGTTTAACAAGTACCGATAAACTCGGCAGAAACATTTATTTCGGAGTCCGTGAACATGCTATGGGAGCAATAGTGAACGGGTTGGCGCTTCACGGCGGCATAATCCCTTTTTGTTCAACATTTTTTGTTTTTTCCGATTATATGCGTTCATCTATCCGCTTAGCTGCTTTGATGAATATTCATTCCATATTTGTGTTTTCCCACGACAGTATAGGCGTGGGGGAAGACGGACCTACTCATCAACCCATAGAACATCTTGCGTCCCTCAGGGCTATGCCGAATATGAACGTTATCCGCCCTGCCGACGCTAACGAGACAATCGCTGCGTGGAAATATGCGCTAACCGCTAAAAAACCGGTTACCCTTATATTGTCGCGCCAGAAACTGCCTGTTCTTGAAGACGCAAAATATTCGACTTTATCTAATATCGATAAAGGCGGTTACATTTTATCCGATTCAGACGGCACGCCGGACTGTGTGCTTATTTCGTCCGGTTCGGAGGTATCTGTAATTTTGGAAGCAAAAAAAATTTTGGACGAAAAAGGAGTCAAAACAAGAGTCGTTTCACTGCCTTCATGGGAACTTTTTGACGCTCAAAACTCTGATTACAAAAATTCGGTTATCCCGCAGAATATAAAAATTCGCGTAGCTGTTGAGGCAGGCTCAACTATGGGGTGGCACAAATATGTGGGAGACTGCGGATACGTTATCGGCATTGATGAATTCGGAAGTTCTGCTCCGGGCGATGTGTTATTCGAAAAATACAATATAACCGCTGAGAATGTGGTAAAGAAAACGCTTGGTTTGATCAAGAAATAAAGCAATTCAAAACAAAAGTTGGGGTGCTAATATGCGCATTGGGATGATAGGACTGGGACGAATGGGGATGAATATGGCAAGACGCCTTATGAGCGCAGGTCATAACGTTACGGCATACAACAATACCCCTGACAAAGTAAATCAGATAATAAAAGAAGGGGCGGACGGCGTTTTTTCTTTAGAAGAATTAGTAAAAAAACTGAAATCACCTAAAATTGTGTGGCTTATGCTTCCTATCGGCAAACCTGTCGAATCTACCATAGATATATTGAAAAATTTATTGTCGGCAGGCGATATTATCATAGAAGGAGGCAACAGTTTTTTTAAAGACGATATCCACAGGTACGCAATGTTAAAAGAAAAAGGCATTCATTATATTGACGCCGGGGTATCCGGCGGAATATGGGGGCTGAAAGAAGGGTACTGCACTATGGTCGGCGGTGATAAAGCCGATTTTAATTATATAGAACCTGTTTTAAAAACACTTGCTCCTGAAAACGGATATATGTACTGCGGAGGTACAGGAGCCGGTCATTTCGTGAAAATGGTGCATAACGGTATAGAATACGGTATGATGGAAGCATACGCGGAAGGGTTTGAAATACTTAAAGCCTCGCCTTACGGCAAAAAGTTAAATTTAAAAAATGTGGCTTCGTTATGGAATCAAGGCAGTGTAGTGCGTTCGTGGCTTCTTGAACTGCTGGAAAACGCGTTTGAAAAAGACCCTGAGTTATCGTCCATATCGGGTTATGTTGAGGATTCCGGCGAAGGCAGATGGACTGTTGAGCAGGCGGTAGAACTGGGCGTAAGCGCTACAGTACTGGCCCATTCAGTGTTTAAACGGTTCCAGTCTCGCCAGAAAGATGTATTCTCCGACAAAATATTGGCGGCGCTGCGTAACGAGTTCGGCGGACATATGGTGCTCAAAGAGGGCGAGTCTGTTAAACAATCTTCTGCGGGCGCAGGATCGGTAACTCCGGCACAGCCTGACAAAGAATATAAATTATAAAAAAATATGGTATAAATCGGAAAAAAAAGATTATGCCTCGACCAAAAACAAAATTTACTATTCGGGATGAATTTTGCATAGAAACTAAAGCAAAACCCTGCGGAATGATTATTTTCGGCGCGTCCGGCGATTTGGCTTCACGCAAACTTATCCCTTCCTTATATAACTTATACTGCCGACAGCTTCTCCCGACAACATTTTACGTGCTCGGATGCGCAAGGACACCAATGACTGAGCACGAGTTCCGCGACAAAGCGCGCCAATCTTTGCGGTCAAGCAAGATAGAAACAATCAACTGTGAAAAATTTGTTAAATCTTGTTATTATTTATCAGGCGATTATGGCGATATAAAAACTTATGCGGCTTTGTCCGCAAAAATAAAAAACCTGAACAAACAATACTCTACAAATAATAACCGGATTTTTTATCTGTCTACCCCGCCGAGCATTTACCAGATTATAATGGATAATTTACAAAAAAACGATTTGTTCAGCGACTCCGCTGATAAACAACCATGGACACGAATAATTGTGGAAAAACCATTCGGATACGATTTAACAAGCGCGCTTAAATTAGATAAAAATTTTCATAATTATTTAAACGAAAACCAAATATACCGAATAGACCATTATCTTGGGAAAGAAACCGTACAGAATATTTTGATTTTTAGGTTCGCAAACTCTATCTTTGAACCGATTTGGAACAGAAACTATATCGATCATATACAGATTACAGTAGCGGAATCTATCGGAGTCGGACATAGGGCGGGCTATTTTAATAAATCAGGACTGCTCCGCGATATGTTCCAGAACCATATGGTTCAGATGTTATCGCTCGTGGCTATGGAACCGCCCGTATCTTTTAAGGCGGATCATGTACGCGACCAGAAGGCAAAACTGCTTGAATCAATCAATCCGTTTAATATCAAAAATATAAAAAACTCTGTCGTGCGCGCCCAGTATAAAAAAGGGCATATTGCGGGGAAACCTGTTAAGGGTTACAGAGACGAAGATAACGTGCCTGCCGAATCAATAACAGAAACATATGTCGCTATGAAAATTATGATAGATAACTGGCGGTGGCAGGGAGTGCCTTTTTATTTACGCTCGGGTAAACGGATGCCGTCGAAAAAAAGCGAGATTGCCGTAGTATTTAAGAAAATACCCCATTGTATCTTTTCTCCAATTTCACCTGATGAGTTTTCCAGAAACACGCTTGTTTTTAATGTTCAGCCCGAAGAAGGAATAGAACTTGGAATTCAGGCGAAACATCCCGGCCCTAAACTCTGTATGAGCTCTTTAACTATGGATTTTAAATGGCGCAATATTTTCGGCTCACAACCGCCGGAGGCTTACGAAAGGTTACTGCTTGACTGTATGCTCGGCGACCAGACTTTATTTATAAGGCACGATAATATGAAACTTTCATGGGAATTGTTTACGCCTATACTGGAACATTGGGCAAAATCAGAAAAAAAGCTTGATTTTTATGAAGCCGGATCACAAACAGTTCAAGAAGCGGACAATTTGCTTAAACAAAACGCACACAAATGGCGTGAGATTTGATTTGTTATGGAACCTGAACTTTTTTTCTTCCAAGATATAGATAAACTAAATAAAGCGGTTATCACATCTTTAATGTTATTCGCTTATGAAACCGTTAGCGAGACCGGCAGGTTTTCTATCGCTTTATCGGGCGGGAAAACCCCTTTATCGTTATACTCTATGATGGCGCAAGATAACGTTAAGAATAATTTTCCTTATTTTAACACATATTTTTTCTGGGGCGATGAGCGGTTCGTTCCTAATAATCACAGCGAAAACAATTTTAAACGCGCAAAGGAAATTTTTCTATCTAAAACCAATATTCCTGAAGAAAACATTTTTCCGGTTTTTCCGCTATATAAAAAAAATATACCGATAGAACAATATGCGCAAGAATATGAAAAAAAAATAAAAAATTTTTTCGCTGAAACTTTAGATGATAAATCAGCGGACACTCCTTTATTCGACGTTACGCTTTTAGGGATTGGAACTGACGGGCACACTGCGTCTTTGTTCCCTAACGATAAAGCTCTCTGCGAAACAGATAAACTGGTTGTACCTGCTTTGGCCCCTCCTGAATATACGGTAAGGGAGCGGATCACGGTTACATTACCTTTAATTAACCGCTCAAGACGAGTTTATTTTATTGTATCCGGAAATGAAAAGCAGAAAATTGTAGATACCATAATAAATGATCCTGAACAAGCTGAACGGGTTTATCCCGCGGCTCGGGTAACCGCGAAAGAACGGTTGATGTGGTACTTGCATAATATAAAAATTTAGCGCGGTTTTCTTATACATATATTAATGACAGGAGATAAAACGTGGTAAACAAGTTTGATTATGACGTGTTTATTATAGGCGCCGGGCCCGGAGGATATGTCGCGGCGTTAAGAGCGACTAAATTAGGACTGAAAACAGGGTTGGCGGAAAAAAACCGGCTGGGCGGTGTGTGCCTGAACGAAGGGTGTATCCCGTCTAAATCGTTGATATCCCAAGCGAATATTTACAAAAACTGCCTTGATGCCAAATATATGGGCATAACCGCTGATTTTACATCGTTTGATTATTCCAAAGTATTCAAAAAATCAAGGTTAGCGGTTGACAGGTTAAGCAAAGGCATAGGGTTTTTGCTTAAAAATAACAAAATAGATGTTTTTGATGGCAAAGCCGAACTTGTCGGCGAAAATACTGTTCTGCTCAAAAATGGGAAAGACAAAAAAATAACGGCAAAGAATATTATTCTGGCAACCGGTTCATCGCCGAGAGAAATAAAAAATTTTATTTTTGACGAAGATAAAATATTATCGTCAACAGGAACGTTGATGATGGATAAACTGCCGACACGTATAGGAATACTCGGATCAGGGGCCATCGGTATAGAATTCGCTCATATAATGAACTCGTTCGGCGTGGAAGTCCATCTTATCGAATTGCTCGGCAGAATTTTACCGCTTGAAGACGAAGACGTCAGCAAAACACTGCATAACTCCTTCACAAGAAGAGGAATAAAAATTTATTTATCCCATAAAGCATATTCTTTCGAAATCTTAAAAAACAAGGCGGTATCATTAAATTTAGAAAGTAACGGAATCAGAAAGAATATTGTTGTGGATAAACTTTTGGCGGCTGTAGGCAGAAAACCTAATATTGACGCAATTGGTCTTGAAAAGGTTGGGGTAGAAACAGAAAAAGGCTTTGTGAAGGTAGGTGATTATTACACGACAAATGTCAAGTCAATATACGCTATAGGTGATATTGTTAATACGGCGCAACTTGCGCATACGGCATCAAAAGAGGCGGAGATTGCGGTTAATCATATCGCAGGGATAAAAACGGAAAAATTTATTGATGAAAAGACAATTCCGTCAACGGTTTATTGCGAACCGCAGGTAGCGTCGTTCGGGCGGACACAACAGTATCTTCGGGAAAATAAAATCAGTTATGAAAAATCACAGATAAACTACAGAGGTCTTGGCAAAGCCGTGGCTGCGGGCAAAACCGATGGGTTTGTTAAAGTGCTGTACAATAAAAAATCTAAAAAAATATTAGGCGTACATATAATAGGAGCTGAAGCGACTGAACTTATCCATGAATTGCTTATTTGCGTATCCGGGGAAATATCCACTGGCATTTTAGCGGATACGGTTTTCGCGCACCCGACATTTTCCGAGATTATCATAGAAACAATGAAAAATATTGAAGGAGCAGCAGTTCATATATGAGATTATGCCTGACAATACGATTTACTAAATCTTGCTGAAAAACGCTATAAAAAAGGATAGAAAAAATGCCGGAATCACAATTAACGAGAATATCTAAAGAAGAGATGTATATGCGCATGGCGCTGATATTGTCTGCCCGGTCGACCTGTCAGCGTAAAGGGTCGGACGGCAAACTTAAACGGGTCGGATGTATTATCGCTAACAACGATTTAAGCAATATTTTGTCAGTCGGTTACAACGGCAACGCCGCCGGACTGCCTGACGAATGCACCAACCCTGACGCGCCGGGTAACTGCGGATGTCTGCATGCCGAGGAGAACGCTATCTCCAAATGCCCGTCTTATGATCGGAACAAAATTATGTTCTCTACCGACTCGCCGTGTATGCGGTGCGCTAAGTTTATTATCAATAACGGGTTCAGCAAAGTTTACTACCTAAGGAAATATCGGGATGATACAGGGATACGGCTTCTTAAACAAGTCGGTATAGAGATACAAAAACTGTCTCTTACAAAAAACTTGATATTAGACGAGATTTTTAAAGTTACCCCGAACTGGTAGGGTTTGTTATGCTAAACCAGATTGATATAATTCCCTTTTTCGCGGCAAGACTATGAATTCGTGATAGAGTCGCTAAACAGTAATTGAACGATAATATTTTTTGAGAATAAAAAAATTGAAAAAAATTTTTTCATCATGAT
>JAGGZS010000143.1 GCA_021161885.1 bacterium | reverse complement strand
TTTAGAAATTTTCCCTATACTTTTGCAACAACCCCAAAATACATCAAATCAACAAAAAGTTTTGAGTTATAAGATTAGGAAAGATAAAAACAAACCGCATAACCGCATAATTTATATATCTATGGAACTACCCCTTACTGACGGGGAGTTCCCCGCTGGATTAGTTCCCCGTTGGATTTTAAAAAAGGACTAATTTATACAGGGTAAAAAAATTTATTATTTTTTTACCGGAAACGATGAAAAGAATATTTCATTTATTTAAAAACTTCCTTTAGTAATTCTGTAACACGAGCTTTAGGGTCTGTCCTAATTTTTCTTTCCTGTTCACCAAGAACATAAAACAAGCCGTCAAGCGCCTTGTCTATGACATAATCTTCAATATTAACAGGCGGTAATTTTTTTGATAATGGTATTGCCTTATAGGCTCCTACAAGAATTCTATATTTCTGTGTTACCCCATATTTATCCAATGTTTTTTCAATCTGAGGACGAAAAGCGGATACAAGCTTAGAACGAGTTTTTTTACGAAAAAAATCGGTGGCAGCGGTTGGTCCGCCATGGAGTATGGCACGGGCATCTTCAAACGACATATCCATAACAGCATCAATAAATATATCACGCGCGTACGGAGCGGCCTTTTCCGCTGACCGGTTCATACTTAGAATAAATTCATCAACCTTTGATCCTAATCCAATAGCTTGAAGCCCTTTTTCAATAAACTGCAGTTTCTCGGGAATAGGAATTTTTATCATATCATTGCCAAGGTAACCGTTTGCCGCGCTTAACGCAGTAACGGTTTTATCTATGCCGACTTTCAATGCTTCACGCAAGCCGGATGCTATTTTTGTATCGCTTAACTTTTTCCGGCTAAATATATTCAAATCTTTAGGTATTCTTTGTAACTGCCCTGCATAGCACGATACATATCCTGCAGTCACAAAAGCCAACAGCAACAAGATACTGTAAAATTTAAATTTTTTCATCTTCAAAACTCCTCTTTTTTTGATATATATCATATTAGACACAACCCCGATATACCGCTTATTTTTACGGTTACTGTTTTTAGTAAATCACATAATATTCGTTAACACAATAAATGATTTATGACTTTAGGCAAAACCAAAGCGGGAAAATTCGTACTTCATTGTCAATCCGATTACATCTTTGGAGCACGATAGTTACTCAATCTTTTAGACGTAAAATATGTTACCGGTATGCCGAATATAAAACTGCATAAAAAAGGTGATGCGAAAAGAGCCCACAGAGGACTATAAACAACACCTAAAACCAAACATATTATCCCGAATAACGTTATGGGCCATAAAGATTTAACAACATCTATAAAAAACAACTTCTGTTCAGGGCCTTTTTTCATTGATACCCATTGCATACCTTTTTTTCGTGTAAACAGCCATTTTACAACAGAGATAGAATCGAAAACAATTGTATTAAGGCATAACAAAAGAGTAGAAAAAAGTTCGACAAAAACAAGCGCTACTTCCTTGATACTCCTGCATTTAACAAACCTATGCCCCGCAACAATGCCCATGGTAATAAACATATGAGATCCCATTTCAAGGTCAACAAACGAACCGCCCAAAAAAGCGTATTTCTGTGTAACAAACATTGTTTTCCACATTGTATTATTATAGAAAAAACCGCTCATTATCCATAACAAAAACAAAGGCTGTATCGCATACATATACGATGGGTACAAAACCATAAATCTCGTACCGGCAGGTATATTCTTTTTTAAACATACCGGCAGGCTCTCAAGAGTCCCTTTAATCCAACGCTGGCTTCGCTTTAAATATTCTATATAGTTGTTTGGGAAACTGCCGTAAGTTACCACATCTCCACAAAAAACAACGTGGTAATTTTTTTCTTCAAGATAAACCGTATCCCATATATCATGGCTGAGCACCCAGTCGGGCACGTTAATCTCTTTAAACTCTTTACACCTTATGAGGCAGCTGCTTCCGTATGAGACTGCCCTGCCGAACACTTTCTGGTTTGCCCGCGAATATATACGCTGGCATATATCCTGCCCTATCGCGAGAAACTTATTAAAATATGTGGTTTTTTCATGAATATTTATTTTAGACTGAAACAAAACAATCGACCGGTTGTCAGGATGCTCGGCTTTGCTCACAAATTTTAATAACGCACCTTGCGGTATTTGGCTATCCGCATCACAAACAAGAAAATATTTATACTGCCGATACGTATTAAGCCATTGATGAATACATATATGTTTCCGCCTTAAATGATTTTTAAATGTCTGAAAATAGCCTATACGGTCGTTTCCGAATTTTTTTCTCAATTCCGACAAAACCTTTTGTTCATTTTCTATAAATTCCTCATCATCAGAATTACTAAGCAGCCATAAGTCAATATTATCCTGATAATTATTCTCTATCGAATAAGCAAGATTTTTTCTTAAAACTTCAGGATGTTCGTTTCTAACAACATAGACAATAGCGGTTTTTGGAATTTCGCTAACAGGCTTTTCTTCTAATATAGGCTCCTTTGTAGTACAGGCTATCAAGGTGCAAGTAAACATATATCCGATATTTATAGTCAGGACTATAAAACCTATCATCCAAAAAATTGTTAAGAAAAAACTACTTTCTTTTAAGTTAATCATTCCAAAAATCAGTAAACTGCTGATAAAAGTAAACAAGAATATTGCTAAGAAAAAGTAAAACGTTTTCTTTTTATTTGCACCCATCTCTAATTACTCCTCCCCTGCCTCACTGTTTTTAGAAAATCGGGTAAAACGGATATCATCGACATAAACAGCCCCCTCCATCCGCTCCCACTCAAATACAAAACATAATTTCTTTAGCGACTTTATATCTAAACCTTTTTTAATAAAATCCCGCAACGGTATATAAACTATCTGCCAATGCGTTGATGATTCGCAATAATTAGAAATATCCACATATTTCTTTTTATGAAAATCTTCCAGATAAATATTAGGGTTCTCATGCCCGTTAACCTTTTTTATCCTGAACGAGAGGCAATCATAATCTGAAGCATCGATATCAGGTAAATCCATTCCCCATCCAGACCACGTAACCATATTTTTAGACGCAACAACCCCTTTAAAATGTATTAACGCGCCAAACTTATCATCAACAAAATTGATATGGGCATTTCTTGTATTAAATATCCAGCACTCGTTCCCCCATCCGGTTTTACCCGTGCAATCGGAACAATTTGCTATAACCATTGGGCTTAATGATTTTTCCAGAACAAAATCAGCAACGTAAATTTTACCTTTAGAACTATTGTATTTATTTTCAAAAATAAAACTTAGGTTCTCCATTGACGACATATCGCTAACGCCGGCAAAAGCGGTAAGGGGAATCGAAACTTTACGCCATATAGTTGATATGCCCTTATCTAAATAAGCTCCCAAAACCAATTTACTTTCTTTGCCTTTGCGGTTTTTCAGTCCAATTCTCAGTTGTTCCTTTCCTTCAGCTCCTTTTATCCAAAAACTTAAAGTTCGGTAACCTGATATATCGATGTTGTCCAAATCACGATAAAACCCCGCGTACTCGTTATCCGCTATAACATCGTAAGATAACTCCACTACTTTACCCTTATCCATATCATCGGCCAGCGAAGCGCTAATAGTGCCCGTAAAATTTTCATTATGAAAAACTCCTGTTTTGCGCTGAAAATATTGCTCGTCTAAAATTTGCTGGATACTGTCAAGCGATAAAAGCGAATCCGAATTTTTGGCCATAGCTGAATCCGCAGTAAAAAATTTATTCCAAATATTTTTGGCTTTATATGCTATTTTCCGCCAAGCGGAAGGTTTATCTTTCATAATCATAAAGTTATCGATACAATAAGACGCTCCTGCGCGGTTAGTGCCGTATACGAGTTTCATAAACCCGGCCGCATCCCAGTCGGCCATGATAATTTCCTTGACAATAAACCTGTCATTATCCTGTATCGGCGCATGACCTTTTAACATCTCATAAAGATTAAACTTAGCAGTGTGCCACTTGTTATCCGTTCTGACATCAACTATTTTCCCGATTTTCTCGATATTTAAATGTGGATATTCTTTCGGGTCATCAGTGAATTCAACGTCATACCATCTGTCATCAAGTTTAACCATAAAATTTATTTTTACATCAGGCGGTATTTTATAATCAAATTCTATTATCCGATACTGCTGGGCATCAAGTTGATTTATTACAGTGCTTGCAAAATTTCCACCGTATTTTTGGTTTGTCAGGCATAACGCAGTATCGTTATTACGCGCAGAACGAGGTTTTAAACTCAATAAAGCCCCTTCAGCTCCATTGCGGCTGCTCCATCGCAATGAAGCTGTATTATCAAAAGTATAATTCAGAAAAATATCATCAGATACTGGACAATCAAGATTAACATTATTAATTTCATAAGGTTTTGCCGCATCAGATATAATACAAACCAATGCAGGTGTATTGCGCATTATTGCAAAATAAGCCTTCTCTTTAGGGATTGATGTTAAAACAGTTTTTAATTTTCTATCATTATGAGCGTATACAGTTGGACAATATTCCCAGCGGTCTAAAACAAAATTATACGAATAAATACCTAACTGCTCGATACTGCCGCTAAAAGAATCTGTTACACGCATATCAAGATCGGCGTTTTTAGTAAAAACTTCGCCAAATGGACGTATTTCATAGACATTTCCGATAAAATTGTTCTGTCCGCCAAAATTATTATCAACCTCAACAGGTTTTATAGATACTACCGCAAACGAATCTTTCAAAGCGTGTTCAGGTATGTTTAAAATGACATTTGAATCAGCATCCCTGGCGATACCGCCGTAAATATTCGGTATTACTCTGCCAACCTCAACTTTAACGCGGTCTTCTACGGTTTCGCCATTAACCGATGTTACTATAAGACGCAATGTATATACTCCGTTTAAATCGACAGGATGATCGGCAGGGTACTCATCACCGTAAACATAATTTTTAAGGCCTGTATCCCATGTGGCGAGATTTCCATGCACTGTGGCGTCTCCTGAAATGAGACTAAAAAGCATTTTATCTGAAATTTGTTTCGACCGAGCAATACTCGAGCGTTCAATGACAGTCCATGTTTGCGGATCAATTCCCTTGCCAAACTCAACAGTGTACTCTTTAAAATTATCTCCGCACGCTAAACCGAAAACAGGAACGTTAGCCCTGATTATAGAATCATCATAAGGAGTTAAAATTAATGCCGTAACACCATTATTGCGAACCGGTTTTTTATCAATATCCATCTTCTTCCTGCGGGACGGCTGAACAAAAGTAGGGTCGCCGTTATTCATAGCTATTTGCATACTATTAGTTGACCCTACATTATTATCACCGCGGATACCGGGACACGGGACATTAAGCAAATTTTTCTTTTTATCTTTTCTAAAAAAATCTATAAGTTTATCCCATAATGATCTTTTCTTCGCTTCTTTATACTCATAAACAGAATTCTTATGAAGAAATCTCTCCACATCAACACTTGAGGGCGTCTTTTTTAGATGTATTGTATTTGTAGCGTTTATGTTTGTAGTAGAGCTAAGCCCGTAAGGGTCAATAAAATTGACTGGGTTGTTATCACAATAAGAATAAAAATTTATTCCTCCGCCAAACTGTATTGGATCTGCTGAAATAAACCTTCCCAAAGATGGATCATAGTAGCGGGCTCTAAAATAATACAACCCTATTTCATATTCCCATTCTCTTCCTGTAAACAAATATGAATTTCCGATTAACCCTTCGTTGTCAGGAAGCCCAAACGCTTTATAAGTATATGACTCAACAAGAATTTCATCCGCTGAAATTATATCGGTAACACTGCCTGAAGCGTCATAGCAATAATAATAAGTTTGGCTGCCGATAACCATAGCTATTATTTCATCAAGCTGTATCCCGTAAAAATATTTTTTTAAAACAACACCGTTATTATCGGTTTCCATGATAACCCTGTCGCCGTCATAGACATATTTTATGGTTTGCGCTGATGTTTGCTTAGATACCCTGCGTCCCAACGGATCATAGCTGAACAAAATTGTCTCATTTGGATTATCTACACGAATTAAACGGTTTTCATAATCATAAAAATAATTTGTTATGCCTTCGGATGTAACTCTGGCAATCATATTTCCGTTATTATCGAATGTATAAACATCCTCTCCTACCTGCGTATATTGGTTTACATCATTTGAGATATATTGGGTTTCAACTCCGTCTTGCGTTACGGATAAACGGTTGCCGGATTCATCATACAAAATGTCTTGCGTGCTGTTTGAGGGATAAATTATATTAATCAATTCATAATTCAGGTCATAAATGTAATCTGTCCGGCCTATCTCCGATAACATACTTAGGCGGTTGCCGATATTGTCATAGGTATAAACAAAACTTGAAACAACAGCATTATTAGAAAACCGATTGACCAGTTCAAGCATATTTCCTGACGGATCATACGAATAATTTGCGTTTACCCCGTTACCCAGATATTTTGATTGTACCTGCCCAAGCGCATTATAAGTATAAGCAACAAGAGGCTGTCCAAAAGATGAAACAGAAGTTAACCTGTTAAGGTTATCATAGGCATAATCAACTACTGTTGCGTCAGGATAAATCATACGGCTTAACTTATTACCGGCATTATAATTGTATGATACGACATTTCCATCGGCACAGCTAAGCTGAATTATATTATCTAAATCATCATATTCCAACTCTATATAACCGTCGTTATCTTCAATTTTTATCAAATTATAGGTTGCGCCGTCATAAGTAAATATATGCGAGGTATTGTCAGGAAACAGCTTTTTTATTAATTGCCCGAGTGAATTATAAAAATACTCAATCGTATTATTATTCCTATCTGTTTTCGTTTCTAGCATTGCGTTTGAATTATAAGTGAACGATTCCGAGGTTCCATCAGGATAACTTATCCCGGTAAGGTCATAACCGTTATATGAAAAAAAAGTTGTCTTTTGTTTAAAATCAGTAACCGAGGTTAATTGCCACGATACAGGGTCATAACTAAAATAAGACACATTGCCTATTTCATTGGTCAACGACAAAATATTTCCGTTATTATCGTATTCAAACCACTGCAGGTTTCCGTTGGCGTCCTGAAAACTTATGGGGTAAGAGCGGTTGTTATAAGTTATATAAGTTGAATTACCGTTATTATCGATAATATTTACCGGCTGGCCGGTTAAGTTATATGTGATTATCGTTTCACTGCCTTGGGCGTCGCTTGTTACGATGGAAGATTCTACCTCATTATATTGAAAATCCAACCTGTTTAATCCGCCTGTGTTTTCAATGGATAAAACCCTGTTTTCATCATCATAAGAATAAAAAGTATTTTTATTTGAACTATCTAAAACTTGAATCAACCTACCTAAATTATCATAATTATATGAGGTAATAAGAGAACCGTTTCCTGATTGATAAGTTACAGACACTAATTTTTCGTTTATATCGTATTCATAATACACATTTCTGCCTCTTGAATCAGTAGCCTGAACCAATTTTTTGTTTTCATTATATGTAAACTCTATAAAACTGCCTGATTTCGGATCAGTAACTTTCTTAAGCAGATTATTCTCATAACTTAAATTTTGGCGGGCTCCATGGCTTTGTTGTGTGTACATCAACCTGCCATAGAGATTAAAATGGTATTCCAGCCCTTTTTTGACATCAGCTAATTTATATAACCCGTTAGAAAATTTGGTTAATCTTCTTTTATCGCCTTTTGAAGGCAAATACCCCCCGTTTTCATCAGGCTTAAAAAATGAGCCTGTTCCATTGGTATTAAAAACCTTAACCCAACCGTCTGAACTCTCGATTATATGTATAGAATAATTATGCACCCATCCTTTGCCTAATTCTCCGTCAAAACCGGATGCGGCGTTATAACTTCGTTGTAAAAATATGGGCACTGGTAAAGCCGGAATTGACAAATCGGTAATATTTTGAAAAATAAACGGACCCTTCAGGTTATTTGTAAGTTCAATGGCTAATGAAGAATCCATTGCCAAATCACCGAAATTATTGGTAACCTCAACACTTACCACATAATCGTCAGCAGGCGGAACATCTGTTGTATCCCAATGATAATAAACCGATGAAGAATCTATAGTTAATTGACCGTTTAAAACATATCCGGTCGATAAAGAAGATATATTAATAGAACCGGATATTATATCGTAAGGTAAAAAATTACATTTTGTTTCAATCAAAATCATACAGCTTGTATTATATTGATTGTCCGTGTCGCTAAAAAAACTCGAGGTTACTTGCTTGATTCTCAATGTGCCAAGACATATGAAATTCTGTCTGATTCTTTCAGGGGACGACTCGGAAACCTCTACAACCGCCGTTTTCGGCGAAAAAAGCGACGTCCCGTAAACAGGCACGATAAAAAAAGTTCCGGCTGGCACATTATTAAACCTATATCTGCCCGCTGTATTTGTTTGTCTCGGATTATCAGGCACGGTATTTACAATCACACCTTGTTCATCTTGAACCTGTACGGTTACACCGCTAACCGGATCGCCTGATTCATCAAGAATTCTTCCCCGAACTATACGGGTTACGCCTTCACCATATACAATATTAACATCGTTCTCTCCTGATACATCAACGCTTACGCCGTTAAAACTGCCTATCCCATCTAATGTGTAAGACCCGGCGTCTCCCGAAATTTCATACTGTAACGATTTTACAGCTGAATCATTTAAAAACACACCCCATTTGACTGTACGGTTATGCGCATTCCAAACGCCGTCTTCAGATATATTAAACGGACTAACTCCCTCAGGTATATTTTCAATTACCGCGTAAGCCGTAACGTCACTCGCAGGATTGACATCTATGCGAACGGTTATCCGATGGGTATAATTATTTAATATATCTCTTTTGAGCGCGGAAAATATTTTTATAGATTGATTAAGTTCAACTATAACATCCTCTATAGGATTACTGTTAGAAAAAATACCGGATATACCTATATCAAAAATCCCTGACACTCCCTGAACCGTGTATGAAAAAACAGCAATATTGTTTCCGGCGATATTCCATATTATTGAACCGTCATTATCATTATAAATGCCGTCAGGGGATATGGAAGATGCAACAAGAAAATCCGCGTTAAAAAAGTTAGACAAAACAACAGATTCCCTATCTTGAGCAGGAACTATTTCAAGAAGCACAGTAGGAGCCGGTGTGCAATTATCTATAATATCAACCAGTATTGACGATTCATTATATCCGGTTACAGTTAAAGTATCATCAAAAAGAGGCTCCCCTAAAAAATCTTTTTCATACCCGTTTATACTCAATTTACCCGACAAAACAAAACTGCCGTCTAAACCCGTAACATTATATGACAATATTGGTTCGCAATGATTTTGCGGATCGTCAAATATCAAACCCCATTTAATAGTGCGGGTATTTTCATCCCATACTCCGTCATGGCTGATTGAGTTTGGGGTTATGCCTAAAGGCAGAGTTTCCACAACAGCATAGGCGGTTGTATCATTTATAACGACTGCAGGTTCCACATGAACGCGAACTAAAGGCATAGGAGTATTGTTAAGATATATTTCTCTATAAGCCCTTGAATTCAATACCTTCAATTCTGTTGGTGGTGCCTGCGCAGCAAAACTTATTTGGGCAACACAAACAAACAGTATAAAGAATCCTATAAACTTATGTTTAACTTTTTTGTTTTTATATATAAACCTCATTTGCTTTTCCTCCGTGTTATTGTGAACGATATCTATGTATTTACTCATTTCAGTCTCGCTCCAATTATTCAACAGGCTGCCAACACGCAGGTTTTTCTTTTGAATCGTCAAATTTGTATCGTTCACTCGTAACGGATAAATACCCCGCTCTCGTTAAATAGTTAATATCTATTATCTCCCCTAAAAACCCCCAAGTTAAACCATCACGCCACGCTTGGTTATAATCCATAATTTCATCTGATGATATCCGCCAGTTTCTATCGGAATCAGCCGGATGAAAATCTTTTGAGATTAGATTGGATAAATGAAACCTATAAACATCCCTGATTTTATGGAACTGTAAATCATAGTTAAATACAAAATAACAGTACCCGTTAATCATACCTAATCCGCCTTGAACAGCTAATTTTACCATATTCAACGGCAAAAATTTTGATAAATCATATTTTGCCCATTTATCTGTATCAAAGTCATAAACGAAAACAAACCTATATAATCCCTGAGGGGATGATGCCTGATAAGGAAACAAAAAGGCTTTGCCATCGTAAAGAACAGACCGCATTATATAACTGCTGTTTAAACCGCTAAAATAAAATCCTTCTGGGACAGGGGTGCCTAACGACCATGAATCGGCTTGAGGATCGTATATCTGCACATCAGTTCTATAAATATGAGTACCGTAAACATCCTGATGCAACCCCCCAAAAACATATATTTCACCTCTATACGTTTCTACACAAGCCTGCTCCACAGGCAACGGCAGAGGAGCTTTTTCAACCCATACATCATTTTCATGGTCATACATATAAGTAGCGGGTATGTTAAACGGTGAATTATAAATATTACGCTGACCTGCTACGATATACGCAGTGCCGTCAACTACAGCGGATTCCGCGTTAAACATCCGTACAGGCAAATTATTCTTAACCGACCAAGTATTGTCTATCGTACTGTATTTAAGCACGGAATTACGCACATCACCGGAATATTGTCCGCCTACACAATAAATATCTTTATCTAAAAGAAATGAACCGAAGTTATAGCGTGGTTCAGGCATATCAGCCAAAATAGTCCATATATCCGTATCAGGATTATAAACCTCTATTTTCCCTGAACCTGAATCATATATATACGAACTTATAACATATAACGCATCATTGTCATCATCGCTAAGCACACCGCCGTTTGCATGGATATAGTTATACGATGATACCTGTTCATCGTATGTTGTGCCCATATCGATTAGATTAAATCTGTATACATCGTTTATACGTTCTCCGGCAAGAGTATCGTTAAAAACAAAATAAGCGTATTCGCCTACTAACCCTATACCGTTACATATTCCTACACGGACTGAATCTAAAGGCAGGTAATCGCTCAAACTGTAAGATTCCCATGAATCTTCGTTTATAGAATACACATAGACATTCGGGTTCAGCCCATGAACATCGCCTGTTTGTATGTCAACCGCGAAAGAGAATAGATATATCTTTGAACCGTATAAAACAGACTCCAATGTATATGACGAATTTGACTGGTATTGATATATCCCGTCAGGCACAGCAGTGCCAGCTGTCCAAGCATCGTTTTCAGGATCATATATCTGCATATCTGTCCTATAAATATGTGTACCGTAGACATCCTGATGGAGACCTCCAAGCACATATATTTTTCCATCATACGATTGCACTGCCGCCTGTTCTACAGGAACGGGCATAGGCGATTTTTCAATCCATAAATCGTTGTCATTGTCATACATATAAGTAACAGGTATATTGAAATCTATTTCCGGCGGATTATCATAAATTTTCTGCTGCCCAAGTATAATATACGCTTTACCGCCTGCAACAGCGCACTCAGCGTTGAACATTTGCACAGGTAAATTATTCAAAGTGCTCCAAGTATCGCTTTCTATGTCATAACGCAGTACAGATTTTTCAACACTGCCCCAATTTTGACCGCCCACACAATATATTTTTTTATCCAATACAAAAGAACCGAAATTATAACGAGGTTCAGGCATATCCTGTTTTGATGTCCACGTATCGGTGCGAGGATCAAAAAGCTCCACTTTAGACGCTCCTGAATAATCATTATACGCACCGATTACATATACTTTATTATCAAAATTCACAGCCGAGCCGTTAGCGTGAATATAATCTAATGAACTAACCGACTCTGAATTAGAAAAAACCGCGTTAAAATCAAGATTTATCTTAACAGGCACAAACGGGGTTAATTCAAGGCGTTCACGATACGGATCAAAAATTTCATATCCTGATTTCGCTTTAAGATAATATATACCGTCGGGAACATCATGAAAAACATATCGCCCCCTATTGTTTGCCTGCGCCGGATTATATGCTGCGGAACTTACAAGATTTCCCGACTCATCAAGCAGCGCCACTTCAGCGTCGGGCAAAGGATTACCGCTGAAATCAAAAACATATCCCCTCACATTATGAGTGATTGGAGCCAAATAAGCGGTGAAATTAGATTCTAAAGTAACAGGATAAAAACCATCTAATAATACCGTATCATTATCAGGTGAATAACCGCTTATTTTGTCGTTAGGAACAGGGACAACAGTATATTCACCGTTAAGGACATCAATAAATTGATATTTACCGGATTTTTTTGTAGTAACAGGGTTTTCGGTTAAGACTACAAGTTCTCCTGTATTGTCTCTTAATTGAACCTCTACATTTTTAACGCCTTCATCCATTATATTTTTAATATAACCTGAAATTTTATGTTTAGCCGGAGCGAGTTCCGCCTCAAAATCATCAATCCGAAATGTTTTTGAAGTCCGATCGGGTATGATTAAGGTTTGCGATGATGGAGTAAAACTTAATGCGTTATCATTGGCTACAGGTTCTATAATGTACGATCCGAAAGGTATATCTAAAAATCTGTAACGACCGTTTCTGTTTGTATCATCAGGATTACCGCTTATGGAATAAACAAGATTGCCTTCGTTATCTTTAAGATTAACATCAACATTTTTTACGCCGTTACCGTTGATATCTAACACAAAACCTCTTATTTTATGTTTTTGAGGAAGCAGTACCCTGAAATTATCTATATCAACACTTCCCGTGGCGACAAAATTATTTACCGTCTGCATAAAAACAATATTTACCTTTGTAACCTTTGTTCTTTCAAGATATTCCCACCATCTTTCAGAATAACTTACATCATTTATGCTGAATGTTACGGTTACCCATCCTTCAGACGAAGCAGGCACAACCTCAAGATTCTCATCAGGTACCCTGAAATCAAATACATTGTCTTGTTCCATCATCTGAACCGCTATCACATCGGGGATTGGCTCTGAAAGATTGCTGCTTCTTATATCAAACTGTATAACCGCGTTAGTAAAATCTTTACCGATTTTCCACGGCGCTGAATCTTTTTGGACGATTCCGAAAGATGCCCATGCAGGCGGAACATTCCCAGATGATGAACTGAACGGGATATTCAGCCATTGATTTTGAGTATCACCTTGAATCGATGGTGTAGGCTGTAGTTCATGTCCGAAAACAATCCAGTAAGAATCAGGTGAATCGCCCGGGTTAATGCCGGGCGGATAAATTTCATAATTTTCATTGAACAATTCTTGCTGAGCAACAATCGGGCTGGTAAAAAATCTAAATACCTCATCGCCGTCTGTTAAACTATCGTTATCAGTATCTGGGTTTAACGGATCAGTAAAATAAATATTGATTTCGTCTGCGTCAGTTAATAAATCGTTATCAGTATCGCTGTTATTAGGATCGGTAGATAAGCCTATTTCCTCAATATTGGTTAATCCGTCGTTATCATTGTCGTCATTAGCGTCATTAAGCAGAGGATTAAGGTTATTGCTGATTTCTACTCCGTCAAGTAACCCGTCATTATCCGTATCAGGATTATTTGGATCTAATCTTTTATAAGTTTCATTAAAAATTTCTTCCGTATCGGTTAAACCGTCATTATCGCTATCGGCAGACAAAGGATCAGTGCCGTATACAGCTACTTCGTATCCGTCTTTTAATCTGTCTCCATCTGTATCCGAATTATTTCTGTCCGTCTCAAGCACATCTTCTTTATCGTCCATTAAAAGATCGCCGTCGGAATCCACAAACCCTCTAACCGCCCGTGCCGGAGGCGCTCCGCCTCCTTTTGATACTGTAACAATATCCGCATCCTGATATATTGCATCAAGCTGTTCCGATGTTAATGCCCTGTCATAAATGCGAACCTCATCTATTCTGCCATGTAAATAAAATCCCCATAAAGGCCATCCGCCAATTGCCAATCTCTCGTTATGGGCATCGCCAAGAGGGCCATTAGCATGCCTAATCCAAGATGATTGTTCCTGAAACACATGACCTTCAGAATCGCCGTTTATGTATTCAATTAGTCTATAGCCATCATAAGTTACCGCTATAAAATTCCACTGATTAGCCCTAAAAACATCTTCAATGTTTCCTGATTTACGTTGCCAGTGTCCATCTCTTAATCCATCATGATCTTGTGCCCATAGTTCAGTATAATGAGTCCCGACATCCCAACCTGAACCTGGTCTATTACCATTATCAAATTCCCACCATGCGGCACTTGCAAGTTTATAATTGTTGGTAGGATTAGCAGTTTTGAACCACATTGTTAATGTAAACCTTGTCAAGCCGGCTGTGGGATTTCTTGTATGAAGATCACCGGCAGGAAGAGAAACAACACCTCCGGAGAATTCAAAAGCTCCGGTTCCTTTAGCTACAGGCCCGTCTATATCCGTAGGCGTACCCGATACATATGAAGCACTTCCTACAACCTGTCCGTTATGGGAACCGTCATAAGAACTTTCGTCTAAAACATTAACTCCATTATCCGTATCAAATGAATAATACAGTATTAATCCTGTTCCAAGATGAAACTCGAAATCAGATTCATCGGTTCCCGTCAAACCGCCTGTATCTGTAACCACAATTTTTATTTTATATCCCCCGCCTTCAGGATGATCGGTACTGTTAAAGGTATATGTGAAGGTATTATCTATTAACGGATTACTTGGAGTAACAGAATGTGTCGCTGTATATATCGAATCGCCTATCTGAGTTCCATTACGTAAAATATAAACATTAACTGTTAATGTAGTAGTATCGTCATCATAAACAGCGTATTGAATTGTGTATGAAGATGAATATGGGTTTTCTACCGCTATACCGTCGACTGAAGGGTCTAACACAAACGCTACCGGCGCTTTATTTGAAGTTATAGGAAAATTTTTATATCCTGATACAGCACCTGTATCCGGGTCGGTAAAAGAATATTCGTGAATAGCAATACCTTTATATGAAGCATAATTATCAGACGGCACATCTTGATTACCGTATCTTAAATCCGTGGCATCTATACATGCCTCAAGAGCATCATTACCCCAATTCCAAAACGACGTGTTATCATTGTTCAGGTCTTTTGTTTCGTACCCTATGTATACATCTTTACCTATTGAATCTGCATAAACAATTTCATTAATACTATCGGTTGGGGTTCGATTACGAGTCCAATAATTCATTACCGCCACATAATCGAGTCCTGTAATTCCCTGCACTTGCTCATTACCGGGCGGAGATGTAAACCATTGATCATAATCCTTATTGATTGACGCTCCGAATATAGAATTTTTGGTCTCATTTGAATTATGTTCCTGTACTTCTGCGGCAAATGCAGTCATACTTGATATATATTTGCCCCAAATATAATCACGGTCAGTATTCCAATCTAAATTATGCGATGGATTATTCGGATCTGGTATTTCCATATCTGATTTAATTGTATGCGGTTCAACATCAAAGTGAATCCCGTCATACTGTTCATTTTCTCGCGCCAACTTATTAAACTCATATACCCAATCTAAATAACCTATTCCACCGTCAGGATATATAGCTATACTCGCTTCCCCGAAAAGAGCTTCAATCTTAAAACCTTTACTGTGTGCGTCAGCAACAAAAGAACGCAATAACGCTAAACTATCACTATCTTGCGGATCGTCTTCATTAATTAAATCTAACGATTCTGGGCTGATGTTAAAATAAATTGTATCTATTTTTTTTGAGGAATCACCATACGGGGCAGAAAGAAAACTAAAAAACTCTGCCCGTTTAGTAAGGTCAGGTGTTGTAATTATTGTATCGAGAAGATCATTATTTTGGTCCCACATCCACAATGCCCTTAACTTAGATTTTGGGTTCGCGGAACCATTAAACATCGCGTCTGAAGTGTCATAAGACCAGCCTGATTCACTTGAACCGATTGCCTGAATCCCAAACCAAATACCATAGTTAGACGCAACCCAGTTTGAATTCAGCTTAAATGTAAATGTAACTTGATATCCTTCATCACCCGTTTGCGGATGAGATATAGGCTGATCAAAAGTAAAATTTGTAAAAAAGACATACGGCTGGTCTTGCGCCCAAACAATATGAGCTCCATCGGATTTCCTGTAAAACATAACCAAAGTATGGGGATCCGCAGGCTCTGTGGCATGCGTTCCATCGTCAGTATATTCAATTGTTAAATAAAAACTTGATAGAGAATCCCGTCCTAAAGTGTCATAAAAATTTGCTGTTATTGAATACTCTACATCCGGCACCATGACAGAAGGCTGACCTGACATTTCATTTGCCGGTGCGTAAGTGAGCGCATAACAAACAGTATTAAGGATAATAGTAAAAAAAACGGATGTGATTAATACAATAAATCTTCTTATCATTTTTTCCTCCTGAATATTTAAGGTGTTTGAAAATTTTCCATTATTGTAATTTACAATAGAAT
>JAGGZS010000233.1 GCA_021161885.1 bacterium | reverse complement strand
TTAACGTAGCGCAAAACAAAGAAAATGCTTGTATATAATTGCCACAATTATTTAAATTATTATAAAATTTCGACTGGATTTTGTCAAAATGGGAAAATTTCGCGTTTTTTATCATACGTTAGCATCCTTAATTAGACTGAATTAATAAGTTGCTACAAATCAAACGCAAAATAAGTACCATATTAGTTACAAAAATTTTTTTAGGAGTATTTTTATAATAGGGGACGAAATATTATTATGCGTTTTTTTAAATTAAGAGAAAACAAAACATCTTTCACTACCGAATTGCTGGGCGGCACAACAACATTTATGACTTTATGCTACATTATTTTTGTACAGCCGGCTGTACTGTCTGCTTGTGGAATGGATAAAGGCGCGGTTTTTACGGCGACGTGCATATCGAGTGCTGCAGCTACGTTAATCATGGGATTATTGGCTAAGTATCCTATCGCGTTAGCGCCGGCTATGGGGCACAACTTTTATTTCGCCTTTGTGGCTGTACCTCTTATCGCCTCAAGGATGGCTGAAGGGCA
This sequence comes from bacterium, assembly GCA_021161885.1. Taxonomy (GTDB): domain Bacteria; phylum Auribacterota; class Auribacteria; order Auribacterales; family Auribacteraceae; genus JAGGZS01. The sequence goes on along the minus strand of JAGGZS010000233.1, from coordinate 5,195 downwards.
GGCTCAAAATGCTTGGCAAATAGCATTGGGAGCGGTTTTTATTTCCGGCTGTTTATTTGTTATCCTGTCATTCATCGGGTTAAGGCAAACTATTATAAAGGCTATACCGTCATCCTTGAAAAATGCCATCGCGGTTGGCATAGGTCTTCTTATCGCTTTGGTGGGGTTTGAATGGAGCGGCATCATCGAGTCCGATCCTAATACCCTTTTGACTCTAACTTCGTTCAAAGACGCATCTGCTTATACGTATCTCGCTCTTTTCGGGTTAACAACAATGTCAGTGCTTACTGTTTTGCGAATCAAATCGGCTATTTTAGCGGGCATACTTTTATCAACTATTATAGGCGTTTTTACTGGCATAATACCCTTTACAGGCATAATTTCAACAAATATACCCTCTCTATCTCCCTCTTTTTTAAAACTCGATATAATAGGGGCTTTTAAAATTGGTATTCCAATGATAATTTTCGTCTTTTTCTTTCTTGACCTGTTCGATACTATAGGAACGATTATCGGAGTCGGCGAGCAGGCAGGGTTCATCGATAAAACAGGCAGACTGCCGAGAGCGGGAAAAGCGCTTCTGTCAGACGCGCTCGGCACAATATGCGGGGCGCTTCTGGGCACATCAACGGTTACAAGTTATATAGAAAGCGCCGCAGGCATTTCAAGCGGAGCAAGAACCGGACTTGCCAATATAGTTACCGCTGTCTTTCTGCTTCTGGCTCTATTCTTCTCGCCTCTTGTGGAAATGATCGGTATAGGAATACATATGCAGCACGGATGCACCATTTATCCGGTTATAGCGCCAGCATTAATCCTTGTCGGTTTTATGATGATGCGCAACATTGCACGCATAGACTGGGATAAACCGGCAGAATCAATATCTGCTTTTTTTACAATCATAATCATGCCGTTCGGGTTTGGCATTACGGAAGGGATATCCTTCGGGTTTATCTCATATACGCTTCTTAAAACAGTAATTGGCCAATGGCGCGATGTCCATCCGGTTATGTATATTTTTGCCGTGCTGTTTATTATACGCTATTTTTTTACGGGTTAAATAATAGTACCCGGTTTTATCACAGCGTGTTTAGGTATAATAACAATGCCGTCGCGAATATAATAATTTTCATGGTCTTCATTCGGATACCCTTTTTTGGATGTTATTATGGTCCCGTCTCCGACAGATGCGTTTTTATCGATAATGGTTCTTTCTATTTTACACCCTTTACCGATGCCCAACGGTATGGATTTTATGTCATTCTGGTAATAATCCTGCCCCATTATAATACAGTCTTTTACCTCAGAGTATTCACGGATTGTCGTACGGATACCGATAACGCTATGCTCTATTTTTGAACCGGCAAGGTGGCATCCCTCGCATATGGACGAATGCACAATAGTACAGTTGGTGTATTTAGTGGGCGGCAAAAATCTCGGATGAGTATATATAGGGCTTTCCGGATCAAAAAAATCGAAATCAGGTTTTTCTTTTGTCAGGTTCAGATTTGCTTCATAAAAGGATCCTATTGTACCTATATCTTCCCAATAATCACAAAACGGATAGGCGAATACATTATAATTTTTTATACTTGCGGGTATGATATGTTTGCCGAAATCTACCATATCATTAGCCAATACCGGATTTAAAACAGCTCTGTTAAAAACGTAAATCCCCATGGAAGCGAGATATTTTTTATCAGGGTCTATTTGATCGTTATTAGGGAAAATACTAAAATCGTTGACTTTATATTCGGCAAGTTTATCAGGGTCTTTCGGTTTTTCTATAAAATCTGTTATATGCGCATCTTTATTAACTTTTAATATACCGAAAGCATGAGTTTTTTCTTTTTCGACAGGTAGAACGGAAACCGTAATATCGGCTTTATTTTGAATATGGAAATTTAGTATCTCGCTGTAGTCCATTCTGTAAAGCTGGTCGCCGGACAAAATAATAACGTAGTCGATTGACGGATCAACAAAATGCTGTAAATTTTTCCTAACGGCATCGGCTGTGCCTTGATACCAGCTGTCGCTGGTCATGGTTTGTTCTGCCGCGAGAATGTCTACGTAACCGTTGGAAAAAATATCAAAACTAAAACTTCTGTTTATGTGCATATGAAGCGATGCGGTATTAAACTGGGTTAAAATAAACATTTTTTTGATATTTGAATTTATACAGTTACTGATAGGTATGTCTACCAACCGGTATTTTCCGCCAAGAGGCACTGCCGGTTTTGAGCGTGATAAGGTTAAAGGATGTAAGCGGGTTCCGCGTCCTCCGCCTAAGATTACCGCTAATACGTTACCTGTCTGCATAACTATTCTCCTTTTTTTTATTGTTCAGATTTTTTTTATTTTCCTTACTGGTTTTTTCAAGAATATACAAATCATTTAATACTTTCCGATAATTCGGTTTTATTTTAAGAGCTTTTTTCCAATAATAGCGGGCTTTTGTAAAATCATCGAAATTAGCGTAGAGACTGCCGAGATTAGCGTATCCCTGCACATAATCAGGGTTTATTTCTATTGCTTTTAACCAGTAAAATTCAGCCCCTTTAAAATCGTTACGGGTAATAAAAAAACCTCCGAGCGAGCCGTAAACTTCATTGTAATCCGGTTTTAACGCTAACGCCCGCATAAAATGGCTTAACGCTTTTTTATCTTCATGGAGTTTATCGTAGGCGATACCCATATTATAATGCAACATTGGGTTGTCCTGTTTAAGTTCCAATGCTTTTCTGTATTCATAAACCGCTTCGCTGAACATCTTTTGTTCTACGTACGCTCTTCCAAGATTCACATGGGCGTCGAAATAATCGGGCTGAAGCCTCAAGGCAATTTTGTATTCTTTAACCGCCTCATCAATCTGTTTACGCATTTGGTACGCGTGCCCTAAACTGTAATGAGCTTCAACTACCCATGGATCTTTATGTGCGGCATAATACCATAAAGAATAATTATTTTTCCAAATAGACGATCTTGTAATCGTAAGTGATACAAACAACATTACGCACACTATAAATAAAGAAAACATAATCCGTTTGTTAAGAATGTTCCCGAAAAGAGTTATTGCCATAAAAAAAATAAAACTTACAGCAGGAAGATACATATACCGTTCAGCCGCAAGATGTCGTATCGGATAAATATTTAGTACCGGCACAAACCCCGCAATAGACACTGCGGATAAAAAAAGAACGGCTTTTTGGTTTGCCTGAGTTCTTATGGCAGATAAAACAAGAACCGCAACAGCTATAGAGCACAAAAGTATCTCATGGTTGTAATGCAGAAGATAATGTTCATAATAAAGCACTCTGAGCGTAATCGGAAAATAAAACAGTTTCAGGTATGTAAGAAGCACTTTTATCATAATAAAAATGTTAAACGCAGCTGTGCTGAAACTATCGTCCGGATTATTCATCGAAATAAATCGGACAAACATAAAAAATAACGTGATAAGGGATATTGCCGTAATCGCGCTTATTAAAACAGGTTTTGATCTGGTTTTTTCACGATAAACCAATTCGTATAAAAATATAATCGGTATAAACGCCGCCGCCATTTCCTTAGTGAACAATCCGATAAAATAAGCGGGAAGCACAACCCCGAGCCATACGGGTTTATCATCCTGCCTGTACTTTATGTATCCGTAAACCGCAATCCACACAAATAAAGCGCATAACACATCTTCCCTGAACGAAATGGAACAAACCGACTCGGTCAGCGCCGGATGAACCGCAAATAAAATCGCCCCTATAAGCACAGCGGTTTTATTTTTCAGTAACCGTAACCCTAAAAGGTACATTACAATAACCGTTAAAAGATGAAAAATTAAATTCGTGAGATGATAACCGAACGGAATTTTTTTCCATAAAAAATAATCTGCCATATATGTTAATGTAATCACCGGGCGATATGATTTTTCCTGAGCCTTTTCAAAATATGAGTGGTTAAAGAAATCAGGTATATTCTTAAAACTTGTTATGAACGAATTGTCTTTTAGAACGCTTACGTCGTCGTAAGCTATGGAATTAAACAAACTGTTTGTGTAAGCTATTACACCGATTAATATGAGAAGTAAAAACGGCACATATTTTTTTTGCATATTTATTCTTTTATTCCCTGCTGAATTTGAATAGATCGATCGCATGCTTCGGCTATTTTGCGCAAATTTTTCATTAACTGCGTAAATTTTTCCGGTAAAAGAGACTGTGGCCCGTCAGACAATGCGCTATGCGGGTCGGGATGAACCTCAATTATCAGCCCGTCCGCTCCAGCCGCGACTGCTGCTTTAGCCAATGGTCCCACAATGCCCCATCTGCCTGCGGCATGGCTCGGATCGACAATAATAGGCAAATGGGTCTCTTTTTCCAGAACAGCCACAGCGCCGAGATCAAGGGTATTTCTTGTGGCGGTTTCGAATGTGCGGATACCCCGTTCACACAAGATAACGTTATAATTGCCTTGAGACAAAATATATTCCGCTGACATTAAAAATTCTTTTATTGTATTAGCCCATCCCCGTTTCAGCAGGACCGGGGTTTTGCATTGCCCAACGGTTTTGAGCAGTCCGAAATTCTGCATATTTCTCGCGCCTATTTGCAGTATATCCACGTATGAAGCAACCAGTTCCACATCCCGTTCACGCAGCACTTCAGACACGATAGGCAGGTTATATTTATCTCCTGCTTCTCTGAGCAGTTTAAGCCCTTCTTCTTTAAGCCCTTGAAAATCGTAAGGCGATGTTCTCGGCTTAAAAGCTCCTCCCCGCAAAATTTTCGCTCCGGCATTCTTTACCGCTTCTGCCGCTTTGAATATCTGATCTCTTGATTCTATGGAGCAAGGACCCGCCATGACGATAACCTCTTTGCCGCCGACATAAATATTTTTGTTTATTTTTATACAGCTTTTCTTTTTCTTAATTTCGTGGCTGGCAAGTTTATACGGTTTTAGGATAGGCACAATCTGCTCAACACCCGGTAATTGAGCCAGAATATCCATAAGTTTCCATTTTGTATTTTCGTCGCCGATAGCGCCGATTACGGTTCGTTCCACACCGTAAATCGGATGCGGTTTGTAGCCGAACTGCTCAATCTCTTTTATAACCTCGCTGCTTTGCGTTCTTGAGGCGGACTGTTTCATCACAATTATCATAAAAAATTTTTCCTTACCCTTATAATATATTGATATTACAT
>JAGGZS010000230.1 GCA_021161885.1 bacterium | reverse complement strand
GTAAATATTTTTGCAGAACGATATTTATATTTTCCGTTAATAGGAACAGTTGTTTTTTTAGTAAATTGTTTAGAAAAATTTTTCAGGATAAATAAACGGAAATTTTTGTTAATTTTTTTATTTTTGTGCGTTATATTAGTTTCCCGTTCAGTTGTAAGGAACAATGACTGGCATGATAGTTTAACTCTTTGGAATGCCACGATGCGGGTTGAACCAGACAGCCATAGGGCATTGAGTAATCTCGCGACACTTTATTTCCAACAGCAAAATTATAAAAAAGCTATTGAATTTTATCTTGAATGCCTGCAAATAAAACAAAATGCCCAGAATAGATATAACTTAGCTAATTGCTATATGAGGATAAAAGATTATAAGCAGGCGGTAATCCAATTTAATAAAGCCCTTGCGCTTGACCCGTCTTATTCGGAAATATATAATAATCTGGCATTGACTTATCTGTATATGAATATGCTGGATAAGGCTGAGGATACACTGAAAAAATCGATCGCCTACCGCCGGCCGGATGTAATGTATTATGAAAATTTAGGGTTAGTGAAAGATAAACAAGGTAGTCGTAAAACCGCTATTGAGTGTTTTCAAAAAGCTCTTGTGCTTAATCCTGATAAATCGTCAATTTATAATAAAATCGGCGTATCCTATTATCATATCGGCGATGAAAAAAATGTTTGCAGTACTGGTTCAAAGGTATCAAACGGTTTCCGGATAACCCTAATTTTTATAAAAACCTTGCGGTTTATTATCATGAAAAAAATAATCCTCAAAAAGAAATTTTTTACTGGGAAAAGGCTCATAAAGTTGTTCCTGAAGATATATCGGTTCTGGAAAATATCATAACTTTTTACCATAAAAACTCAAACCGAAACAAAACCGTTTATTATATGAATAAATTAAACAAACTAAAAAATAAAAAAAATGATTAGGTCAAAAAAATTTTTACAGAATATTCTGCTTATATTGGCTGCCGGATTGACATACGTAAATATTGTGAACAATAAGTTTGTCTTTGATGACGTAAGCACGGTAAAAAAAAATAAGATAATCACAAGTTTGCGCAACTTAAACTATCTCTTTTCTGAAAATTATTTTAAGCCGTCCGGCGTTGCCGATTTTACCGTATCCGGCGAAGCAAGTTACCGCCCTGTAGTAACATTCAGTTATTTTCTCGATTGTTTTTTCTGGAAAAAAAATCATATAGGTTATCATCTGACAAATTTTTTGCTGCATATAATGGTGGTGATAGTATTTTTTCTTGCTTTTAGTGCTTTATTTAAAAATCGAATTGTTGTGTTTACAGCCTCCTTATTATACGCTGTTCATCCTGTCTTGACCGAGGCGGTTAATTGTATCTCGTTCAGGGAAGATTTATTATGCGCTTTGTTTTTTTGGCTCGCTTTGTACCTGCATTTAACCAATAGGCCTGCGCGGATAAAAAAAATTTTTTTGATATGTTTGTTTTTTTTATTGTCGGTTTTTTCAAAAGAAATGGGTATTGTTTTTTTGCCCGCAATCATTATTATAGATTATTTTACAGCTGAAAACAGATTAACATTATCTGCGAAAAAATTTTTCAGAAAATATTTTTTTCTTTTTTCAACCGTATTATTTTATTTGCTGATACGTTTTTTTGTAATGAAAAATCCTTACGCTCCACCCCTTGATTATCCATATAAATCATTTTTCCAAAATGCAGGCGCTATGCTTGAGATATTTGCCCATTATGTGCAAATTCTTTTTTATCCTGTTAATTTGACCGTAGATTATACGGCTTATTTTCCTAACATTTTTATCCTTAAAAGGGGATTGGTATGGGCAGTTCTTTTAGCTGGTTTGTTATCTGTAAGTTTTTTTACAGTTTTTTCAGGAAGAAGAAAAAACGATATGCCTATAACATCGGTCTGCGTAATTTTGTTTTTTTTATCGCTTATGCCGGTATCGAATATAATCCCTATAAAAAATATAATCGCTGAAAGGTATTTGTATCTGCCTTTCGGATTTTTTTCATTATTTTTTTCTAATTTATTTTTTTCTAAAATTTATTATAGCGGATATAAAAAAGTTAAGTTTTTTTGTCTGTTGATTATAACTGTCCTTTATATCAGCTTGACATTATATTCAAATTATTCCTGGAGCAACGGGTATTTGTTATGGAAAAAAACCTTAAAAGTCAATCGGTTAAGTTTTCACGCGCATAATAATCTCGCGGGGATATGTTTTGACAGGAAAATGTATGAGGCCGCTAAATATCATTATTCTCAGGCGATATACATAAGGCCTTACGACGCGATACCGTATTATAATCTTGCTAATACATACAGCGCTCAAGGCAATTATGCCGAGGCAATAGACAATTATAAAAGAGCCGCCCGGCGAGACAGCTCATTAATTGAACCTTATGTGAACCTCGCTATAACATATTCGACTATCGGAGAGCTTGATAAGGCGGAATCCGCACTGCGCGAAGCCTTGAGGATAAACAATAATGACAGCAGTACCCATAATAACCTCGGTGTCGTATTGAGTAAAAAAGGATTGCTTGATCAGGCGATTAGAGAGCATATTATAGCAATAAAACTTAATCAGAATAATAAAAACGCGTACAAAAATCTTGCTCTTTGCTTTTTTGATAAGAAAGAATATAAAAAAGCGGTCAAGGTATTTAATAAATTAATTGCATTACAGCCTGACAATGACTATGCTTTTTTTATGATGGGACAATCTTTTGAGTTTTTGAAAAACAACGATAATGCCAGAAAATGTTATAAGCGCGCTTTGAGTATTAATCCCCATAACAAATCGGCGTTAGAGCGGTTTAAGTATCTTGTCAACCCGTAAAAAAGGAAAAATATTGTCATTATGAACTTTAAATTTTTAAAAATTTTGACTCAGATTTTTTTATTAATCAATTTTTTTATGATACAATAAACCTACCGCTTATGTATGTGTTGGGCAAATGTGCCTTCCGCCCATAAACGATATTGAGAACTCAAAAAGAATTTGGATGTTAAATAAATAAGCTGTTAATTAATCCGACGCAAATTTGCTGGAAAAGAAAAGTTTTTTTGAAATGCCTGAAAATTTTTTTGAATGAGGAAATTTTTTGACTGCTGTTTCTATGTATTTTTCGGCTTGTTTAGTTTGGTTCGTTTTTATGAGAAAAAGTATCAAATTATAATAAGCTTCTTCCCAGAATGGCATCAGATCGATTGCCTTAATCCAGCACGATACGGCGTTTTGATTGTCTTTGAGGTTGGCGTAACATATCCCTAATGAGTTGTAGGCGTTAGCGTAATTTTTATCGATACGGATACTCTCAAGCAGATAAGGCAGCGCGGTTTTGTAATTTTTCTTATTATCCATATAAAACAAAGCGATATTATGGTTAACCACAGCTTTGTTTTTACCTTCTGCTTTAGCTGTTTTAAGAAGGTTTAGCGCTTTTTCCTTATCGCCTGATTTGTTATACGCCACAGCCAGATTGTTCAGTATAAACATATCGTTCGGCTTTAAACAGTGAGCTGTCTGAAAGGCAGTTACAGCAGCAATCAGTTTGTTCCGCGCTAATAATTCCATCCCTATTCCGTTATGGGCTTTAGCGTTGTTTTGGTCGTAACGCAGTACGTTATTCCATAAATTGTAATTAGATTTCCAAACAAAATTTGTTTTTGCTGTTTTAAACGAAAAAAGGCATAAAACAGCAAGTAAAATTATATAGCGATAGATAACTTGGACATTATTGAGCAAATTAGCCGTAATAAAAGCAAAACCAGCTATGGACAAGTATAAAAATCGTTCGGCGTATAATGCTCTTAACGGGATTATATTGGATACTGGAATTAAACACAATGTTATCCATAAAAAACTTGTTTTTAAATATAAAGGATTTTTCTTTCGCAAACAAATAACCCCTGCGGTGAAAAGAAAAAGAGCTGATAAAATAAATTTCAGGTTTAATACCGATGTGATTAACGCTATATCCGGCAGGACGTTATGGTTTATCGGATAAATTAATTGGAGTAAATATTTTTTTAGCACATAAACCATTGTTAAAAATGTGGTTAAAATTGAATTGCCCCAGTAAGTTCTCTGGCTGAGCGTTTTTATAACCATAAATCGGTAGAATACATAAATTATTGCTGTTAAAGAAAGATAAGATATTACTTTAATAAATTTTTTCACCGGTGTATGCGGTTTTTTTAAATATAATAAATAAATAACGATAGATAAAGGGATAACATTTACAGCCATTTCTTTGCTTAATAAGGCGAGAGCGAAAAAAATAACAGTAAAAAAAAGATATTTTCGTTTTTCGACAGAAAAATAGTCGAAAAATGAGTTCAATGAAAGAAGCGCAAAAATGGCGTATAACATAT
>JAGGZS010000160.1 GCA_021161885.1 bacterium | reverse complement strand
TTTAGAAATTTTCCCTATACTTTTGCAACAACCCCAATATTTTTATCATGACCTATAACACGCTTTTGCTTATAAACAACTGATAATTAAGATTTTTTCATCCGTTTGCTGACAATGTAATGGACTGCGGGAAACGGTTCCGCAGTACGCCTGAGAACACCTTGCAGATAAGATATGGCGACACCATAGTTCGTGATAGGCACGTTTTGCTGTCTTGCCATAAGGATACGATTTAACATTTCCCTTCGGTTAAACATACATGACCCGCAATGGATTATAAGTTTGTATTGTGTTAAATTATCAGGATAATCATGTCCTGATTTTTTATCAAAAACAATATTTTTGCCCGTATACTGCCTTAACCATCTTGGTATTTTTACAGTACCTATATCATCGGCGATGGAATGGTGGGAACACGCTTCACCGATAAGCACCTTGTCGCCGTCTTTGAGGGAATCAATAGCGAAAACCCCTTCAACGAAACTGCAGAGGTCGCCTTTGTAACGGGCAAAAAGTATGGAAAAAGTAGTAAGTTTTATATCAGGAGGCACATCGGCAGATACCTTAAGCACTACTTGTGAATCGGTTATAACAACAACCGGTTTTTTTGAAAAATTTTGTAAAACATCATACAGTTCACGTTCTTTAACTACAAGAGCTGATCCGTCGTTATCTAAAATTTCCCTGATAACCTGTACTTGTGGCAGAATCAATCTGCCTTTGGGGGCTTCCATGTCGATAGGAACAACAAGCACTGCGGTTTCGCCCGATCCGCATAAATCGGCAACAAGAGTCGGCGGGGTGATCCAGTCTTCAGGCACTTTTGAGATAATAGCCCTTTTAAGTTCAATAATTCCCTCGCCGTTACGGGCGTTACACAAACAAAAAGATGTCTTTTTCTGTTTCAACTCATCAAGATTTTTTTTATGGGGATAAAACACGTCTATTTTATTGATCACGATAATATAAGGCACGTTCCGTTTATTAAATTCTAAAATAATATCTTGTTCAAAATCTCCGAAATTTTCCGCTTCGGTAATTATTAGTCCGAGATCGGTTCGGTCAAAAATTTTTTTTGTTTTATCAATTCTCATTTCACCTAATTCGCCGACATCGTCTATACCCGCCGTGTCAATAAATACCACAGGACCAAGCGGCAGAAGCTCAAGGGGTTTTTCTACAGGATCGGTTGTAGTTCCCGCCACATTAGATACTATGGATACCTGCTGTTCGGTCAATGCGTTTAATATTGTAGATTTACCCACATTCCTTCTGCCGAATAAACCGATGTGTAAACGTAACCCTTTAGGAGTTGTCAGCATTTTTTATCCATATCCTCATATTCTTCAGGGTCAAACCCTAATTTAGAAAAATTTTCAGGGGTAACCAATTTTTTAACTTCTCCGGCAGTCATTATTTGATTTTCTATTATTATGTCAGAAGGTGTTTTGCCTGTTTTGTACGATTGTTCAGCTATTTCCTGTACCTTGCCGTAACCGAGTTTCGGCAGTAATCCCGTAAGAAACCCTAAACTGTTATTTACATTCCGGCGGCACTGCGTTTCATCGGCTTTTATTCTTGAGATACATTTTTCTCGAAAAATATTGTTCCCGTTGATACATAACCTCAACGATTCCATGAGCGCGAAATTTAAAAGCGGAAGAAAAGCATTGAGTTCCAATTCGCCCCTTGACGCTGTTTCCGTAATGATAAGGTCGTTAGCAAAAATTTTAACGGCGCACTGCTCAATCATTTCCGCAATAACGGGATTTACTTTGCCGGGCATAATAGACGATCCCGCCTGTAGCGGAAAAAGGCGGATTTCACCGATCCCAGTTTTCGGTCCTGACGAGAGCAGCCTTAAATCATTAGCGATTTTACGTAAGTTTACAGCATGAGCTTTTAAGATGCCGGACACTTCAACAAACGGATCATTATTTTGAGTTGCGTCAATCAAGTTTTCGCCTCGGCTGATATTCAGTCCCGTTATATTCCTTAATGTATCAGCGGCCGTAAAAATATAATCACGGGGCGCTGTGATGCCTGTGCCTATCATAGTCCCGCCGAGATTAACTACCCGCAGTCGTTCTCTGCATTTGAAAATTCTCCACCTGTCCCGAGCGACAGCGTCGGCAAAAGCCGAGAAAGTCCGTCCCAAAGTCAACGGCACGGCGTCCTGCAGTTGAGTCCTGCCTGTTTTCAGAATATGGGCGAATTCTTTTTCTTTTTCCTGAAAAGCATTTTGCAGTTCCGCTATGGCTGTTTCGGCGTCAATAAGAAGCATAAGCGCCGCTGTTTTCATTGCCGTAGGGTAAACGTCGTTAGTTGACTGATGTAAATTTACATGGTTTATCGGATGGATATACTCGTAATCCCCTTTTTTTCTGCCCGCTGTCTCAAGGGCGCGGTTAGCGATTACTTCGTTTATATTCATATTGGTTGATGTGCCTGCTCCGCCTTGGAGGGGATCTACAACTATATGGTCATCAAGTTTATTTTCAATGAGCTCTTCAACAGCTGTAACGAGAGGAGAGACCAACGTTTTTTTTAAATAGCCAAGCTCAGCGTTTGTTAAAATACACGCTTTTTTCACTAACCCGAAAGATTTTATAAATGCCGGATCAATTTTATAAGATGTAAGCGGAAAATTTTCCATAGCTCTTAATGTATGAATCCCGTAATAAAGCGTATTGGGAATTTTCCGTTCACCAAGCAAATCTTTTTCTATTCTATAATTCATAAAAACAACCTGTTATTTTTGAAACCTTAGCGCGTGCCCATAGTCGGAGGCTATGGTTCTGCCTTCATTGATTATCATTGCGCGGATACATGTGTTGCATTTATGCCCGTCCTCCGTAATACATCTTTTATTCGGATAAATTGTATAATGGACACGGTATTTTTGCGGGGTAAAATTAGGCATTATCACGTTTGCCCCTACATGAAGCGCTTTTTCCCGCCCGAATTTGTCTATAGTTCCGGTAGCGGTTGTAGCGGGAATATGTGCTTTCCGGCAAACTATTCTGGCAAGAGCGGTTATTTTCAGAGTCTGTTCTATGGTGCCTGCTTCAGTTCCTTTTAACTGTGTCTGGCCGTTCGGAATGAAAGGGCCTGTGCCTATCATATCCGGCTGAAATTTCTGCAGAAACAATATATCGTCCGCCATATTGGAATTAGTTTGGCCGGGCAGACCGATCATAGATCCGATTCCTACCTGAAATCCTGTCTCAAACAAATATTTGATACATTTTAGCCTATCTTCAAAACAAGAATCAGGATGCAGTTTGTTATACAGCTCAGGCGAGGCTGTTTCGTGCCTGAGCAGATACCTGTCCGCTCCGGCATCATGGAGCGCTCGATATTCCTGTTTGGTTTTCTCTCCAATAGATAAAGTTATGGCGACATCATAATTTTTTTTAATCTGTTTTATCAAATCGACTAATATATCAAGAGTATAAAAATCGTCTTCTCCAGATTGCAGAACCACGGTTTTTATGCCCAGCTCGGCGACAGACGATACGCACTTGAGTATCTCTTCCGGCATCATGCGGTACCTATGCTGTTGTTTGTTTTGTTTTTGCAGACCGCAGTAATTACAGCTTCGTTTACAAATATTGGAAAACTCAATTATTCCACGCAGATGAACTGCGTTGCCCATATATTGTTCACGAATAAAATCAGCAAGACTAAAAATATCGTCCCATAAACTTTTATCCGCGGATTCCAATAAATCAACCACAAAAGTTTTATCAATCTGTTTGCCTTTTTTTAAAATATCAATCGCCATAGTTATAAATATTTCCTAAGAAAAAAAATTCAAACGATAATATCGCGTTCGCCATCAATAATCTGCTGATATTTTTTTTCAATTTTCGGCGAGTTGATTTCTTTTAATATTTGTTTAATCAATTTCATCCCTTCTTGTTTCGTCTCGTCAGAGGCATAATCACTTATATATTCCATAAAAGTAAGCACTGCGTTAGGGGCGCAGAATTTTTTGATTTCACCCGGTTTGGCAAGTTCCATAAAATCCAGTCCGGTGCGTCCGCTTCTGTAACAGCTTGTACAGAAAGAAGGTATAAATCCAAATTTAACCACATCCCTGACGACCTCATCGATCGGTCTTGTATCGCCCAGCGAAAATTGTTCCGCCATACCCTCTTCGTGATTTTCCGGAGCAACATGGTATCCGCCCGGATTAGTACGGCTTCCGGCGCTTATTTGCGATATTCCCATAGAAAAAGCTTCACGCCGCATTTGAGGGGTTTCCCTTGTACTCAAAATTAAACCTGTGTAAGGAACGCTTATCCTCAAAACCGCAATTAATTTTTTAAAATCTTTATCCGATACCGGAGCAGGAGGATTTTTAGCTATATCAGATTGATCAGCCGGTTCAAGACGAGGCACGGAAATAGTATGAGGACCCAGTCCAAACTCTTTTTCCAGATGCCGAATGTGCATTCTAAGTGCTATTATTTCAAACCTGTAATCATACAATCCGAACAATATGCCTATACCAAGATCATCTATTCCCGCCTGAAAAGCCCTGTCTATAGCTCTAAGCCTGTATTTATAATTTCTTTTCTGACCTCCAAGATGAATTTTTTTATATGTATCGTAATGATAAACTTCCTGAAAAACTTGGTATGTGCCTATTTTAGCGTCTTTGAGCAACTTAAATTCTTCCACTTCAAGAGGGGCTACGTTGACATTAACCCGCCTTATTTCTTTACCTTTACCTCGATTAACCGAATAGATGGTGTCAATGGATTTAAGCACATATTCAAACCCTTCTTTAGGATAACTTTCACCAGCCACCATAAGAACTCTTTTGTGTCCTTGATCGATAAGAGCGGTTACTTCCTCTGCTATTTCATCTTGATTTAAAATTTTTCTGGTTAAATGTTTGTTTGTCGCGCGAAAAGCACAGTATAAACATTCGTTGTGGCATAAATTAGATATATAAAGAGGCGCGAAAAGAACAAGGCGTTTACCGTATATTTCATTTTTTATATAGCTGGCGGTCTGAAAAATTTCTTCAAGAAGATCATTATCCTCAACCATAAGCAGTTTTGCCGTGTGTTCTAAAGATATTCCCTTTAATTTTTTCGCTTCTGTGAGAATATCGAGGATTTCCCGTTTATCTACTCTACGGTTTTTTTCAATAATTTCATGTATTTTATCCTCTGGTATTATATCTAAATCTCGATCGTCGATGTATTGCGTTGAATTTATCATTTTGGTTATCCTTTTTATTTTTTTAAGATTACATAACAACAAATATGTTCATTATAAAAAAGCAAAATTATAAAGAAAACAACAAAGGCATTCGCAGTTTACCTGACAAATGCCTTTTTATAGTTCAATATATAATAAAAATTGCTTTATTATTCATC
>JAGGZS010000128.1 GCA_021161885.1 bacterium | reverse complement strand
TTTAGAAATTTTCCCTATACTTTTGCAACAACCCCAATTTAAAATAATCGGTAAGTGCGTTGCCGAACTGTGTGCGGAAATCCTTGTTTAAAACAAATGGTTGAGCTAAATTTTTTTCATCCGGTTTATTTACGCGCTGTTGATATGAACCAGCCGCTGAGGATGTATTTGACATCATACTTGGTTTAGCTTAAATTTGCAGTTCCGCGTCCAGTTTAAACGCGCCTCGTGTTACGACTCGTTCACCTTCGGTTAATCCGTTTCGAACAATATAATAATCGCCGACCCGTGCCCCGAGAACGATTTCCCGCCCTTCATAAACAGTTTTTTTTCTATCTGGAAGTTCAACGTAAACTACTGCCCGTTTACCTGTTCTCATTGTAGCGGATACGGGTATGACAAGCGGGGCGTTTTGTTCTTTGCCGTTTACGTATCCTAACGATTCCGCGCTTACAAGCGGCATACCGCATACATCACATATTCCAGGTTCATCTTTAATAATTTCAGGATGCATAGGGCTAATCCATTTCCCAGCCAATTCTTTATTCATTATCTGTCCGTTGTCAGCTACTTTCGAACGCACGAGCGCGCGCACAAACATGCCTGGTTTTAGTGCGAGCGACTCGTTAGGCACAATTACTCTTACGTTAGCCGTTCTTGTATTCGGATTGATTATAGGGTCGATAAACGAAATCGTTCCTTTAAAAATTTTGCCCGGATAAGTTTCTGTAGTAAACTCCACTTTCGAGCCGTAACGTATCCATTGAAGATCGCTTTCGTATGCGTCTAATTCTACCCAAACGGTTGATATATCGGCGATAGTATAAATTCTTGTTCCTGTTTTTACGTACATTCCTTCCTGTCCGTTTTTATGAATGACTATCCCTGAAATGGGTGCGTTAATAGTTATATGGTCTCTTGTCTTTTTTTGCTGTTCTATCTGTTTTATTTGGTCGGGATTCAGCCCAAAGAGCCGTAATTTTTCGCGAACAGCCTCAACGGTAGATTTAGCGGTTTGCAGGATGATTTGCGATTCGCTTGCGTTAAGTTCTTTAACGGTTTTCAGCGCTTGGATAAGTTCTTCTTGGGCAGTAAGCAGATCGGGGCTGTATATATCCGCCATATGGTCGCCTTTCTTAACGGGTATGCCTGTATAGTTGACGTACAGCCTGTCGAGCCTGCCGGGAACCCAAGCGGATATATAAGAGACTTTAGTTTCGTCATAATCTATTTTGCCGACCATTCTAACTGCTGTATTAACAAATTTTCTTATAACTTCGGTTGTTTCCAGTTCCAATAATTTTGCGGAGTAATCGCTGATAGTAATTTCACGGTCATTATCGTTGCCGGTTTCACTGTTTTTAAGAGGAATAAGGTCCATGGAACAAATAGGGCATTTACCGGGTTTGGGAAGTTTGATTTGCGGGTGCATAGAGCAAGTCCAAACAGTTTGTTTTTCCTGTTGGTTCACATCTGACTGCTCTTTGCCATAGTCATCAACAGGCGAAGGGCTAAAAAAAATCCGGCTAAAAATTATCCCTATCACAAATGCAAAAAAAACAATAAGAATCGTTCTAAGCTGTCCTTTGAACAAATTTTTTTTACTAAATTTCATGTATTCCTCCGGTTTTCTTTATTGAAATGAACTGGATAAAATTAAAGAATAAAGGGCGCATAGCGTTCACCGCAAGCAGGGCAAGAAGACCACACTCAAAAGATGCAAAAAATCGATAAAAAATTGTCGAGAGCAAACCGCAGGTTCCTCCGAACAACCATTGTTCAATACGTTTTGAAGGTGATGTTTTAGGCTCGATAAGCATGATAAAAGCAAAAAATAAATTTGGAAGCATTAAAGCTGTGTTAAAACTGCTACCCATTAGAACAGCACCCACAGTCCGCACTATAATATAGGCGAATGCAGTAGACAACCGGTTAAGGCTAAAAAGGATACAGCCTCCAATAATAATAATGATGATAGATGAAGAGTTTCCCCACCAATTTATGTGGTTAGAAAAAATTATCTCGCTAATAATAAGCCCAAAAGCTGCCGGGTTAAAAATATGCCGCTTGCCCCTGAAACGGAAAATGCGTTTTGCAGTTATTCCTGCTACAGCTGCAGTCCAAATAAAAAGCAGATTACCGGAAGGAGCGATAAGCAAACCTATAATAAGCCCTGTAATAACCGCGCTTTGAAACATAGATAATTTTGTTCTGCCCCAGATCATCCACTGTGTAAAAACCGTAGCTGTAACCGCATAACCTATAACATATAATTTTTTTTGCGCAATCCCGCCAAACATACTCCATACTGCAAAAATCGCGAGAAGCGATATGATCCGAATTTTTGGAGATTTAGTTATTTGAATGAGCTTGTTCATGTTGTATTTCGCCTTTCTGTTCAGGAGATGGAAGAACAATCAGTTTACCTCTCATATCGCCATGGTCTGAACCACAAAAAATGCTACAAAAAATTGGATATTCACCAGCTTTTAGGGGTGCTTTGAATGTTGCTATTTTACGTTTTCCCAACGGCATTTCGGCAGAAAAATTAATTTCGGGTATCATAACTCCATGTTTTGTGTCATTACTTTTTAGTCTCAGTTCAACAGATTCACCAGCATACACAACAAGAGGCTCTGGAACAAAACGGTACTGGTAAGCGTCATAGTCTATAATTCGTATCCCTGAGTTTAAAGCTCCGCTGGGAATAAATTTTTCTGTATCCTTTAATGGCGCTGAAGCTATTGTATTGCCATGCTGCAAAGCATCGCTGTGATCGTGCTCATTAGATTTCTGTTTATATTGACTCCACAGAGTAAGGGCAAGCAATGTTATCAAACCAATAGTGCCTGTTGCCCGATACAGATTGCCATGCTGTTTTTTCATTATCCACGTCTCCTGATTAATTGAATTCATCATAGGATAAGTGCGGTTTTTCTTACCTATTCATTTAGTAAATGTTACATAGTAAGGTAAAACCACCACGCAATTTGTTTGTCGTTATTAAAAAGAGATTATGATTAGTAGTATCATAAATTTTTATAATAACTTTGCACAGTAGCGATATGCTTATTTTTCGGGCGCATTTTCAAGGACAATGCCTTTGGCTTCCATCGCTTCAATATATTTTGATGGATCTTTTTTTACAGCGGCGATACATCCCGGACAACATACATAGATTCGTTTGCCGTTCACGTCGGCGTAATATTTCGGGTTTATTTTTCCGCTCATAACAGGACAATTTGTCTGAGTATGCAGTTGATCTGCATCGGGTTTGGCTTTGTCTGCGGCATAGGCGGCTCCGCTTAACATGGTAACCATTATAACTGTTAATAATAGTTTCAAGGTCTTCATAACTTACTCCTTCGTATTTTTTTGATCGGCTATAGAAAATTCTTCGCCAACCAATGCTTCTATTTGCGCAAGGCGCATATAGCTGTTTGCCTTTTGGCGCTGAGCGGTCAACTGAAATTCAAGCAGAGTGCGCTCTGCGTCTAAGAGGTCGGCAAAATTTACTTTTCCGGTTTCAAATCCTTTAAGTGCAACGTCTATTGATTGTTTAGCTTTAGGAATCAAGGTATTTGTATACAAATTTGCTTTACGTTGGGCATCTTTGAAATAGTACAAAAGCAGATCAAGCTGTGCGGACAACTGGTTTTCCTGATCTTTTAACATCTGAAAGATGCTTTCATGTTTTTCTATCGTTTGTCGTTTTGCCGCGGTTATTCTATTAAACCAAATAGGTATATTAATTGAAGCTGTTATGTTCATAGGATCATCGCCTCCGTCAACATAAATCCTGTTAAACCCGAATGTTAAATCGGGGAAATACTCTTGCTTAGCCAATTTTAAAGAAATTTTTTCTTTTTCGCCGAGCAAATTTGTTTTCTTTAATATTGGATTGTGGTTCAGCATAAACAAGTTTAAATTTTTTTTATTTATTTGCGCGATTTCATCGTTTTGCGTATCCGCCCAAGGAAGATCAACAGATGATTTTAGTCCGGCATCAGCACATAGTTTAGCCGATAAAGGATGCCTTAGGGTTTCCAATTCTTTTACGCGGTCTTCTATTTTTCCTTGTTCAATTTGCAGTTGAATTAAATTGGTCTGCGTCAGCGAGCCTGCTTTAAACCGGATAGACGCCACCTGTTGCATCGCTTTGAGAAGGTTCAGGTGTTCTTTGTTTATTCGCACCGCTTGCGCAAGGTAAGCGTATTCGTAAAAACCAGATTTGACCCGTTGGTTCAATTTTAACCCGATATTTACATAATCCTGATAAACCGCTTCAGCCTCTTTAATGGCTATTTTTCCTTTTAAACTGAGCTTTTTTAACCAAGGAAAAGTTTGGGATACACCCATTGTATGTTCTTGGGGACCGCTTTTTGTCTGTACTCTTTCTATAAAGGGGTTGTTGCAAAAGTATAGGGAAAATTTCTAAATTTCTGAAAAGTTGATTGATTTTTTAAAAATTATGTTTTTAGGGTATCTATTTTTGT
>JAGGZS010000139.1 GCA_021161885.1 bacterium | reverse complement strand
CGGTAAACAGTTATCATTGGGGATATATCATGGCAGACAAAAAAAAATTCAAACGGCGCAACTATTTTATTAATAAGCAAGTGCAAGGCATTTACGCCCTTTTTATCATTATGAGCGTAGGAATTATTTCACTGCTTGTAAGCATGGAAATTCTGCGGTCATTTTACAACTCTTTCGGTTCGTTAGGCAATGAATCGTTTTTCAACAGCGTGAACATTTATTTTATTATAAAAGTTTTAATACTGCTCGTGATGGGCAGTATTTTAATTGGCGGATTATCTTTATTCGCCTCCCATAAAATAGCCGGACCTATTTTCCGATTAAATTCCAGCCTTAAAAATCTGGCTAAAGGCAAATACGAAGAACGTATCAAATTCAGGAAAAACGATTATTTCCAGGAAATAGCGGATAACTTTAACCGCATGGCGGAATCGGTGGAGCAGCGTGTAACACAAGAAAGCAAAGTTATCTCGCAAATGGATACTAAAGTCGACGATATAGTCGAACAAATGACACTTACAGACTATGACAAACAAGCGGCAATGGTAAATTTGCAGGAACTTAAAGAACTCGTCGAACGATGCCAGCAAATGATTAAAGAAGAACGCGGATTTTAAAGGATTTTTTTTATGGCAATTAAAGCATTAAGAGGAACTTACGACATCTTTCCTCCCAAATCTAAACTATGGCAGAAAGTTGAAAACCTCGCTCGAGAACTTTTCGATTTTTACGGTTACGGCGAAATAAGAACACCTATATTTGAACAAACAAGCCTGTTCAGCCGTTCCATAGGCGAAAACACCGATATCGTCAGTAAAGAAATGTACACTTTTCAAGATAAAAAAGGGCGGTCAATAACCCTTAGGCCAGAGGCGACCGCACCGGTAATCAGGGCTTATCTACAGCATAATATGCAGCAGCTTAACCAGATATGCAAACTAAGCTATCTTGGACCTATGTTCCGTTACGAACGCCCGCAGGCTGGACGCAACAGGCAGTTTTATCAGCTCGGCACGGAACTCATAGGAAGCGCTAATCCTTATTATGATGCCGAATCTATCGCTCTTGCTTACGACTTTATCAGCAGGCTCGGCATAAAATGTCCTGCCGTAAAAATAAACAGCGTCGGGGATACTCAGTCAAAATCCAATTACGCAACTCTTATAAAAAACTATTTATCTCCAAAAATAAGTTCAATGTGCGGCGACTGCCAAATCAGGATAGAAAAAAATCCGCTTAGGGTTTTAGACTGCAAAAATCCATCATGCAAAGAACATATAGCTAACGCCCCGTCTCTTTTGGATTCGCTGTCGGAAACCTCAAAAACACATTTCGATAAAGTAAGAGAATATCTTGAAACAATGGAAATACCTTACACAATAGACAACTATCTCGTCAGGGGATTAGATTACTACACAGATACGATTTTCGAAATTATCCACTCAAACCTCGGAAGCCAAGACGTTCTCGGAGGCGGAGGGCGATATAATAATCTAGTTCAGGAAATGGGCGGTCCTTCCGTCGGCGCAGTAGGGTTTGCTTTCGGTATCGACAGGCTCATACTTGTGCTTGAAGCTCTCGGGCAGCTTGGGCCCAAAACCAACTCCGGTCTCGATTTTTTTATCTTAAATATTGATGATTCTGTTTTTAATCAACATATAAAACTTATCAAAAGACTTAGAGAAAAAAATATCAAAATAGATATTTGCGCGGAAAACAAAAGTTTTAAAGCGCAAATGCGAAACGCCAACAAACTAAACGCTGAATTTGTTATTATCAGAGGCAGTGATGAAATAGAAAATAATGTTATAAAAATAAAAAATATGAACGACAAAACAGAAGAAACAATCTCGATTACAGACGATGATTCGCTTTTTAACGCTGTTTTAGAAAGGATCAAACAAAATGACAAAAAACCTGTCTTTTAAAGAATCATTTATTCAAGATAAATTACGCACCCATTCATGTAATCAGCTCAGGAAATCAGATATCGGCAAACAGGTTGTGCTTATGGGATGGGTTCATCACCGCAGAGACCATGGAGGCGTTATATTTATAGACCTTCGCGACCGTGACGGATTAACACAGGTAGTTTTCAACCCTGCAGTCAATAAACAATGCCACGAAAAAGCCGAGGATTTCCGTAATGAATATGTCATTTATATTGAAGGTGTTGTTCAACCGCGTCCCGCCGACGCCTTAAACACAAATTTGCCGACTGGGGAAATTGAAGTAATGGTTCATACGGTAAAACTGCTTAACTCATGCCGGCCGCTCCCGTTTCAGCTCGACCAGACAACACCCGTAAGCGAAGAATTAAGATTAACATACAGATATCTTGATTTAAGAACTCCATATATGGCTAACATAATGAAAACAAGAAGCAAAGTTACCTTTGCTGTCAGAGAATATCTCGACAAACAAGGCTTTCTTGAAATAGAAACCCCTATTCTCACAAAAAGCACTCCCGAAGGGGCAAGAGATTACCTTGTGCCAAGCAGAATAAACCCGGGCAACTTCTACGCTTTACCGCAATCACCTCAAATAATGAAACAGCTGTTAATGGTTGCAGGTATCGATAAATATTTCCAAATATGCAGATGTTTCCGAGACGAAGACTTAAGAGCCGACCGACAGCCCGAATTCACTCAAATAGATATGGAAATGAGTTTCTCTACGCAAGAAGAAGTTTTCCGCATAACTGAAGGCGTTATCTCATCTATGTTCAAATCGGGATTAAATATCGATATTAAACTCCCCTTTACGCGAATGACTTACAAAGAAGCTATGGACATTTATGGATCTGATAAACCGGATTTAAGGTTCGGGCTTAAACTGTTTCAAGCTACGGATATAATGAATAACTCCAATTTTAAAATATTTAATGGCACTATTGCTAACGGCGGAGTAATCAAAGGGTTATGTTACCCGAACGGCGCAAAGTTCTCACGCAAAGAGCTTGACGATTTAACATCTTTTGCAGGTATTCATGGCGCAAAAGGGCTTGCGTGGTTTAAAATATCAGAAGATAAATTCCAGTCCCCAATAGCCAAATTCTTCAGCGATGACCAATTAAACAAACTGAAAAATATGGGCAGGGCCAACACAGGCGATATAATTTTTCTTATCTGCGATAAAGAAACAGTTGTAAACCAAGCGCTTGCCGCATTAAGAAACCAGCTTGCCCTTATCGGCAACCTTATTCCTGAAAACCAATTTAATCTTCTATGGATAACAGAGTTTCCTTTGTTTAAATATAATGAAAATGAAAAACGGCTTGAGAGCGAACATCATCCATTCACTGCTCCCTTTACCGAAGATATAGATAAACTCGATACCGACCCTTTGAATATTCGCTCAAGCTCTTACGATCTTGTTATGAACGGCTGTGAAATAGCAAGCGGAAGTTTAAGGATACATAATTTTGAACTTCAACAGAAAATTTTTGAACTGCTCAATCTCGATAAAAAAACCATACAGCAGCAGTTCGGATTTTTTATCGAGGCATTAAAATACGGCGCTCCCCCTCATGCAGGTATAGCGCCCGGTCTGGACAGGATAATTATGCTGATGCTCGGGTTGCCAAATATCCGCGATGTTATCGCTTTTCCAAAAACCCAGAAAGCAAGCTGTCTGATGAGCAAAAGCCCTTCGCCTGTAAGCGAGGCCCAGCTTAAGGAATTAGAGATAAGAATCCCGAAAAAAAAACCTAAGGATGCGTAAATGGGCAAGGGAGACATAAACAATATGTCAAAATCGCGTTTACAATTTGAAAACGGCAGAACCGCCAGATCGCTATTTTGCAATGACGAAAACAATCTTGAACTCATTGAGAACGCTTTTGATATTAAAATAACAGCCCGAGATAATTTCTTCGTCTTAAAAGGACGGCAGGAAAATATTGAAAAAATAAAAATATTCTTTAGTGAACTAAAAAAATTACTCGCTAAAGGCGCTCAAATTCACCAAACGGAATTTACGTATCTGCTTGAGGAATTATCAAGCCGCGCAGAGCAGTCTGCCTCATTATCGGACGAAAAAATTGAAGTGCCCGGCAGGAAAAAAATAATCATACCTAAAACAGAGGGGCAGATACGATATATTCAAGCGATCAGATCAAAAACAGCGGTTTTCGGTATTGGTCCTGCCGGTACAGGCAAAACATATCTTGCCATGGCTATGGCTGTATCACATTTAAAATCAGGCATTATCCGCAGAATAATTTTAACTCGTCCGGCTGTTGAGGCTGGGGAAAGTTTAGGGTTTCTGCCCGGCGACTTATACGATAAAATTTTGCCTTACTTAAGACCGCTTTACGACGCCCTTCACGATATGATAACCGAAGAAACTTTGAAACGGTATAGAGACAGGGGCATTATTGAAATTGTCCCTTTGGCATATATGCGCGGACGCACTCTTAATGATGCTTTTATTATATTAGACGAAGCGCAAAACGCTACCATAGAACAAATGAGGATGTTTTTGACTCGATTAGGGTTCAGGTCAAAAGCCGTTGTCACAGGCGATATTACCCAAATCGATCTGCCTTCTTTCCGCCGGTCAGGTTTAGTGCAGGTTCAATCGATCTTAAAAAAAATTGACGACATTGAATTCATTTATTTTAATGAAAAAGATGTTGTACGCCATGAACTGGTATCAAAAATAATTAAAGCATATGAAAAGTATGACGAGTTGAAGAATAACCATGAAAAAAATACTGACCAAAAGAAAATTAATAAAAAATCGGCTGATAAGCACGCACAAGAGAAAAACTAGCGAGCCGTCGAAAATAGCCTCTTTCTTTAAAAACGGAAAACTTACGCGTTTTGCAATATTGTTTTCTTTACTTATCATTACGCTTATTACAATATCAATATCGTGGAACGGAAAAAACTTCATTATCGTAAATTATTTCAGTAATTCTTCCTCTCCGGTTTATGATTTTAAAACTAACATACCTTTGATTCTCAGCCTGATTTGTTGTTCGTGCGTTATTCTTTTTATAATATTTAAGTTTACTAAAGAGGTTAGTAAAAAATCTGTTATGAATAATTTCGATCTGATCTTAGGCTCAACTATATTTATTATAGGGTTAGGGTTGACGAAAATTTTACTTTTGCTGATTGATCCTGCTTTGGATACAGGTTCGGCGCAAGGCAGACTGTATTTTTATTATTTCCCTTTATTTTCATCTTCACTTTGCGCCATTTTATATGGCGTCCTTATGAACAGAGCCTCAAGCTTAATTTTTCTAACCATCTTATCTTTATGCCAGACAATAATGTACGGCGGGGAACTAATGATATTCATGATCTGTATGTTTTCTTCAGCAACCGGAGTAATCGCGTCAAACAATGCGAGGCGGCGTACTCATTTAATCAGGTCAGGATTACAAATAGGTGTTGTTCAATCGCTGTTTATTCTTTGCCATGGATTATTAATGGGTATTGCATCAAAATTCTTAGCAATCCAGCCGTTGACCGGCATCATTAACGGTTCTCTCGGCGCTTTTTTTGCGGCAGGGGTTTTACCGATACTTGAATACCTGTTCAAAGTAAGCACAGATATTAGGCTGCTTGAATTATCGGACCTTAACCATCCGTTACTTAAAAAACTTGTTATGGAGGCTCCGGGCACATACCATCATAGTTTAATCGTTGGTAACCTTGCGGAAGCCGCGGCAGAAGTTGTTGGAGCAAAACCGCTTCTTGCCCGAGTCGGAGCTTATTTCCATGATATCGGCAAAATAAAAAAACCCGAATATTTTTCGGAAAACCAATGGCGCGCCAAGAGCCGCCATGACGATTTAATACCAAGCATGAGCAGTTTAATTATTATTTCCCATGTAAAAGACGGTGTTGACCTTGCTAAAAAATACGGACTGAATAAAGATATTGTCGATATCATCGAACAGCATCACGGGACAAGTCTCGTTTATTTCTTTTATAAACGCGCTCTGATTATTCATGGCGACGAGCAAAGCAAACCAAAAGAAGAAGAATACCGTTATCCCGGTCCTGCCCCTCAAAGCAAGGAAGCCGCGATAATACTTCTTGCCGACGCGGTAGAAGCCGCTTCACGGTCTTTGGACAATCCTACTCCGTCAAGAATCAAAAATCTCGTAGATGAAATCATCAACAGCAGGTTCTTAGACTCACAACTCGATAACTGCGAACTTACTATTTTGGATTTAGCAAACATAAAAGAATGTTTTACTTTTATCTTAACAGGCATCTTTCATACACGGCCTAAATACCCAAAGGATCCACAAAATACCAAACAAAAAGAGAAAAACAATGGAAATTCGGATAAGCAATCGACAGAACAAATTCAGAATTCACCCGCAAAAAATTAAGTTCCTTTGCGTTCAAGTCCTTATGAACGAATCCCAAAGTGATGATTGCGAATTAGACTTAAGCATCGTAAGCGATAAAGAAATTCAAGAACTGAACGCAAAATATTTACAACACGAAGGTCCCACCGATGTTATATCCTTTTCTCAACGAGAAAATATCAGACAATGCGATGATGAAGAAACTTCCCAATTAGGTGATGTGGTGGTCAGCGCGGACAGGGCATTGGAACAGGCGGAAAATTTCAATACAAATTTCAACGATGAGTTCGGGCTTTATATCATTCACGGAATTTTACATTTACTCGGTTATGACGATATAGATATAAAGAAAAAAATCATTATGGAAAAACAGCAGAACTTATGGTTTAATACAATACTTAAAAAAAACAATTTAGTTTTAATATCAGCATAACAATTTATTATGGATAAATAATGATAATACATATCATCCGGTTTATAGCCATTATAGTAATTTCTATAATCAATTCCCTTATTGAAGGTGCTTTGCTCAACTTAACGTCCATCAAAGCCAAACAGTTAATCGAAAAAGATAAAAAATGCGAAAAAATTATACAGTTATGGATAACACACTCGGAAACAATTATATCTACCGTTTTTTTACTGCAAATTATCACCAACATTGTTATGGTTTTATATTCTTATTTTTTAATAACCGATTATTTTACGAATTGTTCTAACTCCATCGTAATCAGTTTAACTTTAATAAGTTCTTTTTTGGCAATAGGCTTATTCAATTTGATCCCCAAAATTATATCCCGCAGAAAACCAGACCTTATGCCTATTTTTGTTATCAAATGGATTTACGCTATGTCTTACATTTTATGGGTTCCTAACATATTATTTATGAAATTGACCGATCTTATTTGCGGTATTTTCAGAATTGAAGATATTAACACCGATAACCCTATCACTGAAGAAGAAATAAAAGCTATCATCGAAATGGGCGAAGAAGAAGGCGCGGTAGAAGAATCGGAACGAAAAATGATTCACAGCATTTTTGATTTCGGCGATACAATTGTGCGTGAAGTAATGATACCTCGGGTTGATATGATAACTATCAGCCACAAAAGCACCATTAAAGACGCCGTAAAGCTTATTTCCGTGAACCATCATTCGCGTATTCCGGTCTATAAAGATACTATCGATAATATTGCCGGTATCCTATACGCTAAAGATATTCTTGATTACTTTGATGCCGCATCTTTCAAAAATAAGTTGGTGAAAGATATAATGCACAAACCAATGTTTATACCGGAAACAAAATTGATAAGCGAACTTCTGCGCGAACTGCGCGAGACAAACACGCACCTTGCCGTCGCTGTTGACGAATACGGCGGAACATCAGGTATAATTACCATAGAAGATATTCTAGAAGAAATAATAGGAGAAATAAGAGACGAATACGATACCGATGAAAAAGAACTGTTTACTCAACTATCCGAAAACGACTATATTATAGATGCAAAAACGCCCATAGACGAATTTAAAGAACTCTTAGGTATTGAAAATATAATTCTTAAAAAAGAAAAAGAATATGATACATT
>JAGGZS010000302.1 GCA_021161885.1 bacterium | reverse complement strand
TTGCTTAAAAAGCGAACCTATACTTTTAATTAAAATCGATAAAAAAAGGAATATCAACAGATAATTTTTTAAGATATATTCGTTTTTAATAGGTCCGAGCAACGGCTCAGGATAAACTATAAAAGGAATTATTATTATTAGAACAACAAAAAGATAAGTCATTTTAGATAACAATAAACAGTATTAAAATTAAAATAAAAAATCCACCGGAATTATATTAAGCTCCGGTGGATTTTAAATCAACAAATTATATTAATAAATATTAGTCTATCACAACTTCACTTGCCCCAAAAGCCTGCTCTTTAAACACATCGTTAGGAGCGTTAGAATCTACATATCTATCACTGCCTGCGCCGGTTCCGTTTGAAGAAATCCAGGTTACATGACCGTCGACAAATCCAAAGTTTCCGCCGTCGGAACGGTGATTAGATGTTGTTTCCGAGAAAGTAACCCTACCGCTTGCCGCTGTAATTGCACTGGGCTCATCACAAATCATAAAAGAATCAGCTGGATCAGATTCTTTAAGGCCTGATACATAAGCATAATCACAGCTTGCGTCTGTTACAGGAGCTCCGCCTTGAGTATTCATACTAGGACATAAGAACATATTATAATCTTCTGTATAATCAGGATACAATTCTACAGCCCAGTTAGCTATTGTTGTACCGCTTGGGAATACTTCGCGATGGTCAGCCGCGTAAAGATGCGAAGCTATACCAATCTGGCGGACATTATTTAAACATTTGATTCTTCTTGCCGATTCACGAGCCCTATTTAAAGCGGGAAGAAGCATACCGGCTAAAATCGCTATAATAGCAATTACTACCAACAATTCAATGAGTGTGAAACCTTTTTTTTGTCTGTTCATTTTTTTCTCCTTTTTTAAAATTCCTAATGTAGGTTACTACCCCAACTTGTTTTTCAAACAAACGCTCCAAAAAATAAAGCAAGTACTATACCAATATATTTTATACATTTTAAACTATATTTCAGGCTATTTTATATGATTTAAAATACATTTAAAAAAATAATGCGTGAATTTCGCTCACACATGAGTATTTTTCACGCATTTACTTTTTTAAACCTAATTTATCCATTTGGTACCTTAAGGAGTGCCTGCTTATGCCTAATAACTGAGCCGCGCGCGAAACATTGCCTTCAGCTTCCTCAAGAGCTTTCTTGACTATAATCTTATCAAACTGATTTTTTGCCATATAAAAAGATGATTTCTTTGCCGATACCTGCGTCATGCCCGGCATACCAGTTATGCTAATGGTTGCCATTGCGTTTACGTTAGGACAAATTTGTTCCGGCAGAGTATTTTTGGTAATTTTGTCTCCTGAAGTCAATATAACCGCCCTCTCAACAGCATTCTCAAGTTCCCTGATATTTCCAGGCCAATTGTAATTAACAAGTATTCTCATTGTTTCGCCGTCAACACCGTCAATATCTTTACCGAATGAATTATTAAAATTATTAATAAAAAAATTCACTAAACCGGGGATGTCTTCTTTTCGTTCCCGTAACGGCGGCATAAAAATATTTATGACATTTAAGCGGTAAAATAAATCTTCCCGAAAATCATTTTGTGCTACCGCTTTGCGCAAATCGATATTCGTAGCGGCAATTATGCGCACATCCACACGTTCATCTGTTTCACTTCCCACTCGAGTTAATTCCCGTTCCTGAATTACCCTTAAAATTTTTGCTTGCAAAGTAAGTTCCATATCGCCTATTTCGTCGAGATAAATAGTGCCTTTATGTGCTAAAGCAAACTTTCCTTTTTTGTCTTTAACAGCTCCTGTAAAAGATCCTTTGACGTGTCCGAACAACTCGCTTTCCAGCAAAGTATTTGGTATAGCGGCGCAGTTAACCTTAATAAACGGTTCAGCGCTTCGTTTGCTGTATTTATGGATAGCATTAGCAACAAGTTCTTTACCGGTTCCGCTTTCTCCCTCTATTAAAACCGTGGATGATGTTGGGGCTATGGTTTTAACCAATTGGTATATTTGCTTGATTTTCGGGCTTTCACCTATAAAATCAACTTTATTATTTTTGCTGTCGGGAACTTCTGTTTTTTGGGTTACCCCAACTATTTTTTCTATTTTTTCAATCAATAACTCCGGATCAAACGGTTTGGTTAGATAATCTTCAGCTCCTTTTTTGATTGCCTGTACAGCTTGGGGTACTGTAGCAAATGCGGTCATAAATAGAAATGGGGTATCATTGCCTGTATCCCTTAACCTGCTCAAGAAATCTATCCCGTTCATATCAGGCATTTTTACGTCGGAAATGATAAGGTCGAATCCGCCGGCTTTAAGTTTATCGAGAGCCTCTTTGCCGTTAGCGCAAACATCGCAAAAATAGCCTATATCAGACAAAATTTCCTGTAACGATTCACGCATATAATGTTCATCGTCAACAATAAGTATTTTTACCGCATTTCGATTCATAACAAGCTCAGTTCCTTGTAGGCGGTAGTTTTTACCGGAAAAAAGACCGATAACGTACAGCCGCCGTATCCGTTAGAACAAATATTGACTTTACCGCCATAGGTTTGCGCGATATTTTTAACTATGCTTAGCCCCAATCCAATATGATCGCTTTTTGTTGTGAAAAATGGATTAAACACCTGTCCCGAGATTTGATGAGAAATTCCTTCTCCGTTATCTATTATATGTATCTCAAGAAAATCCTCATCGTTCATTGCCGTAATTATTTTTATACCCGATTCTTTTGTACCCGAATTTCTTATAGACTCCACGGCATTTGCTATTATATGAGAAATAAGATGGGTAAAGTGGTTCTCATCAATAAGCAGGTCGGGAATATTTTCCTCAACTATAAATGAAATTTTTTCTTGGACTTGTTTAAAATCATTCATAGTAATTTTCTTAACAATTTCATTAACGTTTACGCGCTTAATTTTTCCCTGAGAGTATCTTGAATAATCAAGCAACTCTGTAATAATTTTATTAGATCGGATTACTTGTTCTTGTATAATATCGGTATTTCTCAAAATTTTTTCACTGTTAAAGCCCGCATTTTTTTTAATTAAATAAACGGCATTATTAATAATGCACAACGGATTTTTTAATTCATGGGCGACTTGGGAAGTCAGGTTTGAGGCTATCTTTAATTTTTCAGACCGAATTGTCCTTTCATATTCATCTTGTTTTTTTAAAAAATTTTTCTGGATGAGAAAATATATCCCCCAGCAGCAAACGCTCAGAAGCACAAGGGTAGTTATCCTGAGTAAAAAAATCTCGTTATTTATAAATGAAAAATTTTTATTTACTGAATAAAGCGAACCTATATAACACAAGATACAACTAATATTTATAGTTTCCTGATAATTAATCCGAGGGAAATTAATAGCGTTTCTTATAAGCAATGCCGGATACATCATATAAAGTTCGCTTTCGAGCCCGCCGGTAAAATAAATCAGGAACCCCACGTATAAACTGTCTATCATACTTAAAAAAAAAGCCGCGCTCCGCACCATTACCGGCCTGAAATATTTTTCCCCGAATCCAATAATGGATACCAAAAAAATCAAATTGGCTATTACGTATAATTTAAGTTGAAAAAAGTAATATTTTGTTTCTGCGGAAGGTTCGAGACTACGCAAAAAATAGAACGAGGCGAAAATTATCATCACCTTGATCGGCAACATAATATATTTTTCAAGAATTAAAATATGCCGGATATTTTGTTTTTTGATTAAATACGATATATTATTGTGAACAACCACTATTGCACCCGATATAATCCAAAATAAAATCCACGATTTTTGATGCCAGTTCTCTCTTAGGCATAAGAGGCAAATCTACTCTGTTACCTTTATCGGTAAAAATAGATACTGCATTAGTATCCGCGGCAAAGCCCCTGTCGGGTTTGGATATATCGTTTGCTATAATAATATTAAGATTTTTTCGCTGCAGTTTATCTTTAGCGTAATGTGCCAAATTTTTACATTCAGCGGCAAAACCTATTTTAAATCCTTTGTATCCTTCTTTCATAACATGAGCTAAAATATCAGGCGTTCTTTTACAACGGATTGTTAAAGCGCTATCACTCTTTTTTATTTTTCCGGATATATAATCTACAGGCTGATAATCACATACTGCGGCACACATAATAAGCGCGGAATATTTTTCTATATTAGTGATAACAGCGTCCTTCATTTGTTCTGCGGATACAACATCAACCGCCTTTACACCTGAAGGGACAGGTAAAGTTACAACGCCTTTAACAAGCAGAACATCATAACCCCTTGCACGAATTTCCTCAGCGAGCGAAAACCCCATCTTGCCGGTTGAAGGATTGGAAAGAAACCTTACTTTATCTATAAATTCCCTTGTCGGACCTGCGGTTATTAAAAAAGATTTTTTTTTCATAATATAAAAATATATATATTAAATTTAACAAGATTTAAGTGTATCAGCCAAAAAATTCAAAATAATTTTCGTTTCAGCTAACCTGCCTTTACCAGATACCCCGCAAGCGAGTTTGCCTTCTTCAGGTTCAATAAAAAGAATTTTTCTTTTTTTAAGTTCTGCGATATTATCCTGAACAACAACATTTTTATACATAGCCTCATTCATTGCGGGAGCGATAATTACCGGTTTTTGTATGGCACACAAGATACAGTTTAAAACATCATCGCAAATACCGCATCTCATTTTGCCGATGATATTCGCGGTAGCAGGAGCTATTATAGCGCAGTCAACCGATTGAGCCAAAGAGATATGCACCGTGCTTCCATACAGTGCTGTACGTGTCCATAAATCCGTAACCGCCTGTTCGCCCGTCAAAGATTCAAAAGTCAAGGGCGTTACAAATTTCATCGCGGATTCAGTCATAACAACCTTCGCATGAGCACCGCAATCCATAAGCCTGCTCACCAATTCGCAAGCCTTATAAGCGGCAACCGAACCGGTTACGCCTACTAATATGGTTTTACCTTTTAAAACGCTCATTTTCCCTCCAGCAATTTTTCTATAACTCGTTTTTTTCGCTTTTCGCGTAATCGTTCGGCAATAAGTATTGAACGTAATTGTTCCACCGACGCTTCCACAGTCTCATTAATAATAATATAATCATAAAACCGGCTTTGTTCCAACTCATTTTTCGCTTCCGACAACCGAAGATCAATAACCTCTTTTGAATCTTTGCCCCGATTAGTCAACCGCTCCCTCAGGATTTTTATTGAAGGCGGCATTATAAAAACCTGAACTGAAGCCGGAACAATTTTTCTAATTTGACGAGCGCCTTGAGTATCGATATCAATTAAAACGTCATTTCCATTATCAAGTAATTTCAATACAGCTTCTTTTGACGTGCCGTAAAAATTATTAAAAACCTTTGCGTACTCCAAAAATTTTTCTTGTTTGATCATAGACTTAAAAAATTTTTCCGGTACAAAAAAATAATCTACCCCGTTTTTTTCACCTGCTCTGGGAGTACGGGTAGTTGTAGATATGCAATAAGATATATCTTTATATTTATTTAAAAAACCGCCGCATATAGTAGTTTTTCCGCAACCTGACGGAGCAGACACCACAAGCAAAATACCTTTAGTTTTCATTGAATATTCTGAACCTGTTCACGGATCTTGTCCAATTGAGATTTTATTTTAATCGTTAAGGTGGTAACTTCAGCGTTGTTGCTTTTTGAAGCGATTGTGTTTATTTCCCTAAAAATTTCCTGGCATATAAAATCAAGCTTTTTGCCGAGAAGACCGCCTTTATTAATAGTTCGGGTAAAATTTGATATATGTGTTTTAGCCCTAACTAATTCTTCGCAAATATCAATTTTCTCACAAAAAAAAGCGACCTCTTTCGCTATTCTGTCTTCGTCAACCACGCCGTTAAGTTTCAGTTCATTTATCCTGTCGATTAACCGTTCCCTATAATTATCGGGACTATTTTCGGATAAAGATTCAATAGCCGATAGTTCATCAGCAATATTATTTATTCTATAATTCATATCATCAACTAACTTTTCGGCTTCTTTTTCCTGTTCATAAAAAAGCTGGGCGACACTTTTATCAGCCATATTCAGCAGAAATTTTGTTATTTTTTCATTATCAATTTCCATTTCTCCGGAAACGAGTAAATCGCGATTTCCCTGAAAGATAGATATGTCAACTTCACCTTTTACATTAAATTTTTCCTTAATAGCTTCAAGAGCGTTCAAATATGCTTCAGCGTATGCTAAATCCGGTTTCATTTTGACAAAATTTTGTTTAGAATTCGAGTCTATAACCAAAACAACACGAACCTTCCCCCTGCTTATAAGCGAAGATATTTTTTTTCTTATTTCATATTCAAACGATGATAAAATGCGCGGAAGGGTTAACTGTACGTCAAAATATTTATGGTTGATAGAGTAAATTTCTAATGAAATTTTTCCGTAATCACATTCTTCAGTTATTTTTGCGAAACCGGTCATGCTTTTAATTGACATTTTTTTAACTCTTTCTGCTTCCGGGTTTTATTGCCGGTATAGATTTTAGCCGCTCAGGCAGATCATCCGGCTGAAAAGTTTGTATATCAAGTTTTAACAGGCTGAAAAATTTACAGCCGAAATCAACCGACCCGTTGCTTCGGTCAACAATTGACGCCACAGATACAACGTTTGAGCCGTATTCATCAATCACAGTTAATAATTCTTTAACCGATTTCCCTGTAGTTATAACATCTTCCACAACAAGCAAGTTATCATCCGGAGATAGAGAAAAACCTCGGCGTAAGCACATTTCCCCATTTTTACGTTCACCAAAAACAGACCTAACGCCCAAAGCTTCAGCTACTTTATAAGCTATAATCACACCGCCCAAAGCAGGTCCTATAACGCAAGTTATATTTTTATCCCGATAATGCTCAGCGATCATATTTGCCACATCGGTCGCGATTTTCGGATGCTCAAGCAAAAGAGCGCACTGCACATAATGATTGCTGTGAAGCCCTGAACTTAGCACAAAATGCCCTTCAAGATATGCTTGAGTTTCTTTTAAATAATCCAACACTTTATCTGTATTACTGCTCATTGCCTGCCTTTCTGATTTCATCTAATATTTTTTCTGCCGATTTCTTAGGGTTGGTTGACGCAATAATCGGTCGTCCAATAACCAAAAAATCTGATCCGTCCTTTTTAGCTTGAGCTGGTGCCATAACCCTTTTCTGGTCAGATTTTTGAGACCATACAGGGCGTACACCTGGAGTAATAATGGTCAAATCCTCACCAAAAATTTTTCGTAACATTTTAAGTTCATTAGGTGAAGCGACAATACCGTCCGCGCCTGCCTGCATAACAACAGAAACAAGTTTTTTTGTTATATCCTCAAGAGGCGCATTAAGCCCGAAATCATCTTTTAGATCATTCTCGTCAAAACTCGTAAGCACAGTTACCGCTATAATTTTAGGCGGATTACCCCCTTCTTTTTCCGCATATTCTTTAGATGTCTCAACCGCCCGCTCAATCATATTTTTACCGCCCGAGGCGTGTACGGTTAACATATCTACTCCCAGCCGAACACATTGTTTAACAGCGCCTGCCACGGTATTGGGAATATCATAAAATTTCAAATCCAAGAAAATGTTTTTGCCGAATTTTTTAATCGCTTCAACAGCCGAAGGGCCTTCTTTAGTAAATAAAACACTCCCTATCTTATACCACGATATACTACCGCCCAAAATATTTACTATTGAAACAGCGCTGTCCAAATCGGTTACATCAAGAGCAACAATAGGTGTGCATTTCCTAATTTTCATTATATTTTCTCCATGTATAACCGGACAACTCGTCGAGCGAATTAAACCCGTTGTCATCCATATATTTAATAATTCCTTTATTAATATCTTCCGCGATAGAGGGCTGTACAAAATGCCAAGTGCCCACAGCCACAGCGTCAGCTCCTGCCAATAAAAACTCTACCGCGTCTTCCCACGAACATATCCCACCCATGCCGATTATAGGCAGATTAGTTGCGCTTTTAAGTTCCCAGACAAGATGTATAGCCATAGGTTTTAAAGGAGGCCCTGAAAAGCCGCCATGGATATTACCGAGCACCGGTTTTCTGGTATTGACATCAATAGCCATTGCGGGATAAGTATTTATAAGGCTGTATATATCTATTCCGCTGTCATAGCCCGCTTTGGCTATTTCTTTAATATCAGTTACCTGCGGAGTTAATTTCAATATAAGAGGTTTGGATGTTTTTTTTCTGACTCCTTTGACTATTTCAGCCACTGAGCGAGGTTGTTTGCCGAAAACCGCTCCTCCGCCTTTAATGTTAGGGCAGGAAACATTTATTTCGATATAATCTACTGGAGAATCATCAAGGCGTTCAGCCAGCTTAAAATAATCTTCTTTATAAGTACCGTTTATGTTAGCGATTACGGCAGTATCATACCGTTTGAGAGGCAATACTTTTTGTTCGACAAAGGTATCGATGCCTTGGTTTTGCAGTCCGATAGAGTTAATTATTCCGCCGCTTGTTTCAATCAGGCGCGCAGGCGCATTTCCGTCGCGAGGTTTCAGGGTAATGCCCTTTAATGTTAATCCGCCGTACCAGTTCGGGTCGGCAATGTCCTTTAGTTCCAGCCCATAGCCAAACGTGCCGGATGCGGATATCGCCGGATTTTTTAAAACCAATTTACCTTTTTTTACCCTTAAACGGGGATCATCGTAAAAACTCATAATGTATTTATTCTTATCTTAAATTATTTTTCAAAAAAATCAGGATTTATTCTCCGGCTGTCCACCACTGGTCCTTCACAGCAAACCTGAAAATATTTTTCGCCGGCTTCGAGAAGGTCGTTTGACGGGACAACACAGCTTAAACAAACCCCTGTACCGCAACCCATATACGATTCCAAGGAAACCAGGCATTTTATTTTTTCCGAATGGGCAAAGTTTATAATCTCTTTTATCATCGGCTTAGGACCGCAAGCCATAATAAGATCGTCGCCGCGGGGTTCGGATAAAATAAAAAATTTTCTCAACTCCTCATTGACCATCCCTTTTTCGCCGAGCAATCCGTCCTCAGTTACAAAATAACATTTATCGGTTAAAGAAATAAGCTCGTTTTGGAAATATATATGACTGCTTTCGCGTGCTCCGTAAAACAAAATTTTTTCGATATTTTTATTTTTATTATATGTAAGGAAATAATATAAAGG
>JAGGZS010000061.1 GCA_021161885.1 bacterium | reverse complement strand
ATTGATCGCCAATATTAATACAGAGTCTACACCCATTATTAAGCACACGATGACATTCTTTCCAGACTAAGTTTAAATTATTAATATAGTCTTCATAAGTATCATTAAAACCAATTTGGTCATTTGTTCCGTAATCTTTTAACTGCCAATACGGCGGAGAAGTAATAATCAGGTGCACAGATTTATCTTCAAGTTCCCGCATGCACCGACTATCCCCTCTGATAATTTTATGTTGTGTTTTATTGTCCATAAAAAAATGACCCATAATATTTTTTCCGAGAGAGCTATTTTGTTTTCAGATGAGTATTGTCTTTATCTCTTTTCTTGGCTTTTTTAATAAATAAACCTTTGCGTTTACCTTTTTTGAAAAAAGAAAGTACTGTTTCGGCTTCATTGAAAGGAAGAGTAATAAACGAAAATTTGTCGAGGATTTGAATATCCTTGATTATTTTTGTGTTTATATTACATTTTTCTTTGAGCAGATTTATTAATTTTTTGCGTGATAATCCATCTATTTTGCCGTGTCCCACGAATAATCTGGTTTTACCTTTTTTGTCGACAACCGAATGTTCAATCTCAGAATAATTTTTTTCATCCAGTTCACCTTGAAAAGAGTAATGTAGCATAGCCGCGAGTATCTGTTCGGGTTCATTGGTTTCAAGAAGTTCCCGGGACATATCGAAATACTCGTTCGGTATAGACGACTGCGCAGCCGCTTGAATATCGGATTTAATCCTATTTTTTTTAGTTTTTATAATATCTTTTATTCCGGGCAGTTTTCCTTTGCGGATATCGGTTTTTGTGGTTCGTTTGATAAACTGCAGTTTACGGTATTCGTCCGGTGTGATAAATGTGATGGCATTGCCCTCTTTACCCGCCCGGCCGGTTCGCCCGATTCTGTGAACATACGATTCAGGGTCCTGAGGCAAAGCGAAGTTGATTACGTGAGTGAGGTCATGAACATCTATTCCTCTCGCCGCCACATCGGTCGCAACAAGAATATTGATGAATTTTTTTTTGAATTTATGCAATATTTTTTCTCTCATAGACTGTGATATATCGCCGTGGAGCGCATCAGCGTCGTAACCGCGTTCACATAAACGTCGAGCTATTGTATCCACATCGATTTTTGTCCTGCAGAAAACAAGGGCGTAGAATTCTTCTTCAATATCTATTATGCGGCATAACGCCTCGAATTTATCTGACGCGGCGGATACCTCAAAATAAATCTGTTCTGTTTGGGCTACAGTAAGTTGTCCTTGTGTAACTTTAAGTATTTCGTATTCGCCCATATATTTTTTAGCTATGCGTATTATTTCGGCGGGCATGGTTGCCGAGAACAGCAAGGTGCGTTTCTGCTGATTAGTGTGCTGTATAATATCCCTGACATCTTCTATAAAGCCCATATTCAACATTTCGTCGGCTTCATCAACAACGAGATACGATATTTTCTCAAGCCGCAGTGTGCGGCGTCTTAGATGGTCAAGTATCCTGCCGGGAGTGCCTACAACGATGTCTACCCCTTTTTTTAAACTCCTCAACTGAAGAGTAATAGACTGTCCGCCGTAAATAGGGACAATACTTAGCTTTTTATGTCCTTTCAATGAATTGATTTCCTCAGCCACCTGTATCGCGAGTTCTCTTGTTGGAGTAAGAACGAGCACTTTTACTATCTTTGGTTTTTCCTCAATAAGTTCTAATATAGGCAATGCGAAAGCCGCTGTTTTGCCTGTCCCGGTTTGAGCCTGCCCGATAATATCGTTATCTTTTTCGAACATGGTTGTAATGGTTTTTACCTGTATGGGGGTAGGCATTTCAAAGCCTTTTTTTTCCAGCACTTTTAATGTGGTTTCAGATAACCCTAACTTCGCAAACGATTCCGTAGTCAATATTTTTCCTTTCAATTTTTACTATGAGACACAATAAAGCGTCCTGAACATTAATAAAACCTTTATATACTATCATACTCCCTGCCGGTTACCTAACTAATTTTATTTAAATTTATGATAATTAGGTTTATTCTTTATTTTTAGTCTCCGTTTATGATAATCTT
Source organism: bacterium (assembly GCA_021161885.1). Classification (GTDB taxonomy): domain Bacteria; phylum Auribacterota; class Auribacteria; order Auribacterales; family Auribacteraceae; genus JAGGZS01. Next base: position 1,859 of record JAGGZS010000061.1, on the reverse strand, counting down.
TTTTTATTATTTAAATACGGAGAAACGTTTTTATGGAAAAATTTGATAGTTTGTTAAAATTGTTAGAAAAAATCGGTGTTAAAATACCTTTCTCAGCACTTATTCCGATTACAGCGATATTTTTTTTATTTATAATAACTAAGTTTTTTCTGAACCCGAAAAATTTGACGATTATAAGAAATCCATATTTTATTATATGTCTAATAGTTATTTTAGTTATGTGGATGATAAAATATATACTCTCTAAATTTAAAAAACTGCCCGCAGACAAAATTGTTATTGCGGTTGCGGAATTCACACCAACAGCCGGCGACTCTAAGGATACAGCTAAAAAAGTAACCTATGAAATTAAAAAATTGCTTCAAACAAAAAAAAACCAAGGTATTCCTATAGAACTAATAAATATTAGTGCTGAAATAAAAGAAGAACAAACAGAACAACAAACAATAAAAAAAATAAAATCAACTTTTCGAGGAAAAGCTCATTTTGTGCTTTGGGGGTATTGCGCTAAATATGGTTCCGATATAGAAATTACCCCTACAATGACGCGAACTTCAGAGTTTACAAAAATATATAGTAACACGGATAAAAATTTAGCCTCAGTAATAACAAATTCCGAACAAATACAATTATTTAAAGAAAATATAAATAATATGGCTAATAACATAACTTTTATATGCGGCTTAAGTTTTTATTCGTTATCAAAATATGAAAAAAGCCTGAAATTTTTCAAAGACATAGAAAAAACAGAAAAAGAAAAAAACGAGTTATATTTTTATATAGCAAATTGTTCTTATTACTTAAAACAATACGACAAAGATCTCAAAGCGTTTGAAGAGGCTATCAGGTTAAATCCTGATGATGCTATGGCATGGTCTAATAAGGGCGTTGCGCTTGCTAAAATGCAAAAGCACGGCGAGGCTCTCAAAGCCTATGAAGAGGCTGTCAGGTTAAATCCTGATTTAGCTCAGGCATGGTATAATAAGGGTAATGCGCTTGCTGAAATGCAAAAGCACGGCGAGGCTCTCAAAGCCTATGAAGAGGCTGTCAGGTTAAATCCTGATTATGCTCAGGCATGGTATAATAAGGGTAATGCGCTTGCTAAAATGCAAAAGCACGGCGAGGCTCTCAAAGCGTTTGAAGAGGCTGTCAGGTTAAATCCTGATTATGCTATGGCATGGTCTAATAAGGGCGTTGCGCTTGCTGATATGCAAAAGCACGGCGAGGCTATCAAAGCCTATGAAGAGGCTATCAGGTTAAATCCTGATTATGCTCAGGCATGGTATAATAAGGGTAATGTGCTTGCTAAAATGCAAAAGCACGGCGAGGCTCTCAAAGCCTATGACGAGGCTGTCAGGTTAAATCCTGATTATGCTATGGCATGGTATAATAAGAGTTGCTGTTATGCCTTTTTAAATAATAAACAAAAATCTTTAAAAAATTTAAAAAAAGCTATTAACCTTGATCAAAAATATAAGAAAACGGCAAAAGAGTCCGATGATTTTAAAAGTTTACGTGATGACCAAAATTTTAGAAAATTAACCGAATAAACAAGAATAGGGATATTTTTTTGTTTATTGCTGATTTTTTCCGCAGGCTGTTTGTTGATGCTGATATTAATTTATGAAGATAACCTAACTGAATTAACTTTTTTTTGAAGGCATATATGATTAAAAAAAATAGATTTAAAAAAACCGCCGTTAATATTATCAAGTCCGATAAATATCCGAGAATGACTGTATCGGGTTTATCCCACAGGGAAAAAATAAAATTTACCATTATTAGAAGATTAACGGATAACAAAATAGTAATTAAGTTTAAATTACTAAAACCGCAATCTCTTTATATGGCTTTTTCGT
>JAGGZS010000330.1 GCA_021161885.1 bacterium | reverse complement strand
CTTATACATCAAGCGGACTGAATATCCGCATTTTTTATTTCAGTGTAAAAAAAATTATCTGCTCTGTAGGCGGTCATTTATAACAGGCTATGCCTAAAAACTGTGATTTGATAGAATGGTTGTATAGAAAAATTCAAGAAACAGCCGCACCGTATATAATACATATAATATATCAATGCAAGTAGCATATACTTTGGTGCGGAAGTGGTATGGCGGAATTAAATAAACAGGAACACCTGTAAAAAAACTTATCCGGCGGGTATGGAAACAGGCATTAAATCAGTTTGTCATACTGTTTGCGGACAGGTTTCCGTTTGACGAGCTCTTATGAAAAATGCCGTTTACACACTTAACCTGACATACTCGACATACTCTATGCAACATTTGACAATATCTCTCTCGGGATATTTATCTAATTCATTATTTTCCATAATCTAAATCATCCCTATTTATTTTGCTTACCGCACTTCAACGACGGTAACGCCGAGCCCGCCTTCTTCTTTTCTGCCGTCACGAAATTTTTTTATCTGCGGATGATTCTTAAGGAACTCCACTACCGCTTTTTTCATTCTGCCTGTGCCAAACCCGTGTATCACGGAGAAAGACTTAAATCCGTACACAAAAACATCGCTTATATGCTGCTGTAACATTATTATTGCGTCCTCAACATATTTGCCCCGCAAATCAAGAGCGGGATTAAACGCGTTCCTGTTAGACATACCTATAGAAAAAGTCATCTGAGGTTTTTGTTTTGATTTACCTGTTTCAACCTTATCCGCCTCATCCGCAAGATAAGAAAGGTTTTTTAAATCAGCTTCTATACTCCGGTTATCCGATAACACCATTGCCCGTTTCTTTTTCTTGTTAATATCAATAATTTTTCCCTCAAATTCAAATGGAGCGATACTTACTTTGTCGCCTATTTCCAACTGGTATGATTTTTTAACCGGTTTTTCCGATGCTTCATCTACAAGGTCGTCATCATCTAAAAAATTTTCTTCTATGATTTTGTTTTGCCGATGTTTAATATCGTGATGAAACGACTCAAACTTTTTTCGTGCTTGTTTAAGCATATTGTCATCATAATTTTTCAGGTTTTCAACTTCTATTTCAAATTCTTTTTTTATATTTTTGACGAATTCTTCCGCCTCAGCTAATTTTTTGCGAAGCAGTTGGTTTTTATCTTCTTCAAAATTCAATAATTTATCTTTGTACCGTTTCATAAGGATATTAAAGGTTTTTCTATCCTGCTCGCACTTTTGTGTTTCTTCCATTAAATGAATACGTTCCTGATGAAGTTTTCTTGTTAAAGCGGTAACCTCATCGGAACTTTTGCCCATAAGCGATCTCGCGCGGTTGATTATTTTTTTCGGCAGACCAAGATTCTTTGCGGTTTCAATAGCGTTGCTTGAACCGGGAATATCCATCACAAGGCTATATTTCGGCAGATTAGTCTGCTCGTCAAACAGCATAGACGCGTTACGCACCCCGTCTTTGCTCACAGCAAACTGTTTCAACCGAAAAAGATGTGTATTTGCTATCACAAACATTTTTTTTGAGATTAAATGTTCGAGAACAGCTATGGCAAGAGATGCTCCCTCTTCAGGATCGGTGCCTGTCCCGAATTCATCTAAGAGCACCAGAGCGTTGCCCGCGGATTTATCCAAGATGAATTTTAACCTTGTTATATGAGATGAAAACGTGCTTGTGTCGTTTTCTATGCTTTGCTCATCACCGATATCCGCGAAAATATTTTTGTATACAGGGAAACAAGATGAAGATTTCACAGGAACAGGCAACCCGCATTGAGCCATAACGCAAAGAATCCCTACAGCTTTAAGCGCAACGGTTTTACCGCCCATATTAGGGCCTGTGATTATCGTAGTGTGATGATCAGGCGAGATGTCTATGCTGAACGGAACCGTCTGTTTGCCGATCCGAGCCAGCAGAAGCGGATGGTATCCGTCAATAATAGATAATTTCTGTTCATAAGATATTTGCGGTATCCGCAATTTATATTTTTTCGCGAATTTTGAGACAGATATAAGCAGTTCAAGTTCAGACGTAGGGTCAAGCATAGCCGACAGTTCGCGGAAATATTCTCTTGCCATATTGCTGAGGAATTTTTTTATGCGCCGTATTTCGTTTCTCTCGTCAAACTTTAACGCCCTAAGTTTATTGCCGTTTTCTATGACTGATGACGGTTCAATAAAACAAGTTGCCCCGCTGATTGATTTATCGTGGATAACCCCTTCAATCCCGCTTCGTTTTTCCGATTTGACAAAAAGCACATACCTGCCTTCTCTAATGGTTACCTGATCGTTATACAAGGTTTCCGCTCCCCGTTTTTTCTCAATAATGCAATGGAGTTTATTCATTATTGAACCCCTTATTGAACGGATATCGCTGCGGATAGATTTTAATCGTTTTGAGGCGGTGTCCTTGATCTTCCCGTCTTCGGTAAAAACAAACGAAAACGCTTTTTCGAGTTTGTTCGGATGAGGCACGGTTTCGGCAAGATTTTTTAACGCGGTTATAGGCAGGTCAACCTTATTTATGTATCCGCATAGATGCCTGCTTGATTTTAAGAACCGCCATAACCGTATACATCCTTGGGTATCGAGAATTGTCCCTTCAATCTGAAGCCCTTCAAGAATATCTGTTATATCCGGCGCGCCGTATCCGGGTATATTCGGTTTAAAATTTAAAAGTTCCACCATTTCTTTTGTCCTGTCAAAACGCCGCGCGAGCGCCTGTTCATTGTCTATAGGAAATAAACCGGCTATTTTTTTGTCAGCCAATTCAGACGCTGAACAATCTATGATAAGTTCTTGTATATTCTTAAACTCAAGTATGTTTAATGTATGCTGGTCCATATAACAACTCCAGAACAAAATAAATTTTGCATGTCCATATCTCTTTTAATGACAGATCAAATTAATTATTGAAAAAAATCGCTGTCTTATAAAATTTACACAGTTTCTTAATTTTTATTGAATTCTCATTTAAGAAAATGGTTGTAAATGGTATTATAT
>JAGGZS010000304.1 GCA_021161885.1 bacterium | reverse complement strand
GCGTAAACCAATATTTTTGCCTTTAACCTAATTTTTTCAATTTCATTTGTATTACAGTAAAATTTTATTATCTTTTGATTTATATCCTTTGAACCGAAATTTTTTACTGACGGAAAACTAACAATTTTTCCAGAGAAAAACAGCTCTTTATTTTTATTAACATAACTTGATAAAAAATTTTGTCCGGCAAGAAAATTTTCGTTGTAATTAACAATGCGGAAAAGACCAAACAGGAAAAAAATAATGATAAAAATTATCATCTTGTATTTTTTGATAAAAATTGAGGATATGGATAAAAACAGGATAAAGATTATCACAAATGATTGATCAACAGCAGAAAAAAATTCACCGCACAACAATCCGATAACAAAAGATATTGCGCAAAACGGGAAAAGGGGTAACCTAAAAATATTTTTTGACTGTTTAATTTCAGCGGTTACATTCATGATAATAATGTTTCAGGAGTTTTTAAAAAGATTATTTTTTTAAGTGGGAGACCTATAAGCCGAATTCTGTCGAGGATGACCATTCAACTAGGGTTCAGATTACTCTGAATCTCATGCGGCCTTACCCGAGACAGGGCGGGCTACCCTATTGTCTCCTATTTGGCCTTGCTCCGGATGGGGTTTACCATGCCGAACCGATCACTCGGTTCGCGGTGAGCTCTTACCTCGCCATTTCACCCTTACTCGGCACACGGCGCGAGCGGTATATTTTCTGCGGCACTTTCCGTCGGGTTGCCCCGCCTGGACGTTATCCAGCATCCTGCCCTGCGGAGTTCGGACTTTCCTCTTTATAATCTATAAAAAGTTATAAAGCGGCCACCCAGCCTCCCACTTTTATTATAAGAATTATCAAAATATTATTCAGCTAATAATTTCTTAAACCGATCCTTCGCCAATAATGGTTTAAACTCTTCTGCCTGATTCGCGAGAAACCGCGTATCTTTTCCGCCTATCTCAATGGCTTTAGACAATATGCTAAACGCTTTATCCGGTTTATTCCTAAAAGCATTTAAGCGGGCTTTAGCAAGAAAATAGTCGGCGTTTGTATCGAAATAAGTATCGTTTACTTTATTTAAAAATTTTTCAGCTTTATCATATTTTTTAATATCCATGTATGTAGCGGCAAGCGCAAGATATGCTTTCTGGGACAACGGATTAATTATTATAGCGTTATCAACTACCTTAAAAGCCTTTTTATATTTTCCGGCTTGACGGTATAAACTGTTAGCGAGCAGCCATGAATCAAAATGATGTGGCCGGAGTTTCAAGGCTTTACGGCACATCCTTATAGCATCGTCTATGTTGCCTCGTTTGAGAAAAACTTTTGCCAGCTGGTACCAATAAAGATAATTATTCTGATCCTTATATATCGCCTCTCTTAATACACGGGAAGCCTGATCATATATTTTATTATTTATATAACAACATCCCATATAATAAAGAGCTATGGTATCGTTTGGACGGATATTATAAGCCTGCTTGAAAACTTCAAGCGCTTGTGTATACTTATTCAATTTATCAAGGCATATGCCGAGCAATATTGACATATTATAGGTATCTGCATAAGCCATAACCCCTTTGGATGATAAAATATTTTCAAGATACTGTTCGGCAAAATCATACAATCCAAAAACCATCATAACATTGGCTACATTTATTTTATCATGCAATCCTTTGACATAATGGCTGCTGTATTTATCGATAGATTTTATATCACCTTGTTCAGCAACGCGTAACACAGCGTCATAAAGAAGAATTCTCTTATCGGCAGGTTTGGTTTCCAATGCTGAGTTAAGATATTTACGCGCATCCGCCATATTTGATTTCCTTACCGAAATGACACAAAGAGCCACATCGCACCAAGCTGATTGAGGTGTTTGGTCTTTACGGCGCAAATATTCCTTTTCATATTCTCTAAGCGTTAAAGAATCCGCAAATGCAATATTGGTAAAATTTTCTGGATCAAGAAAAATATAAAGGTTTGCTTTATCATATTTATCAAGCTGATACGGTCTTCTCACATACAGCAGGTTATTATCATCCCAGTACGCGAGTCTCCATTCAGGGGCCTGCGCCAGTTTTTCCCTTAATCTGTCTTGGGAAGTAAAGAAAAATGTCTGCCCGGGTTGATATGATAATAACATTGTATTAACAGCATATTTATCTGTAGTAAATTCCCATCCCAAATCAGCTTTTCGGATTTTCAGATCATCAAGCACTGTCAGCGGATCGACATATATGCTCCTATAATCTATAAAATCTTGATAGTCAGGATATAGTCTATATAAAAGATAACCGTTATAATAAAATGGAGCGTATATATTCGGTTCGACACCTTTATTTTTAATATAATTTACCGCGTCATTAGGATAAAAATCGAATTTATCATTCGGATTCAGAAAAAGTCCCGGATTGGAATAAACCACTTTAGCGGTTAACAACAAAACTATAGCTATACAACCCGAAACATATAGGTTCAAAATATATTTTCTGTAACTTGTTCGCTCGAATTTAAGTTCAAACCTTATCATAGCCAATATAGCGCTTAAATATTTTATTGATAATGGAATAGCCAGAATAAACGGAAATACGCTGAACCTTTTGTTTAAATATCCTAAAAGAATAAGCACTGCCAACATAATGCCGTCAAAAATGTCCCTTTTGCGGACCGGCACGAAAAACATGCTCAGCACCGTGATAATAGGTAATATTAAATACGGTATTGTCATAAAAAAAACCCGTTCAAAAGATATCCAATCCATTACGCAGTAAAGAGCGGGTATGCTTACGGAACGGATACTGTAACCTATGAGAGCTCTGCCGTTTGGATTAATTAACAGTACAATAAAAGAGATTAAGACCGCGATAAAAATTCTAATCAGCAGTTTCCATGTGAATGTCCGTCCATACCACAGTGCATATCTTTGCCTTGTATATTTTTTCCATAAATTAACAAGGAAAAAAGTAATCAGCACCACTGCGCCTACGACAAAAGAAGAATGGACATTTGCCCAAACCAGTATCAATAAAGGCAATAATATTAAATATTTTTTTTGCCTCGTAGATATGTACTCAACAATCATATACCACTCAAGCAAAAAAAATGTTATCCCCAAAGTTTGCGCTCGAACTAACCATTTATCCCGAAACAGGAAAAATGAAACCGCGAATATTACACCGGTTAGTTCAAGGCTCCAGCACCGTTTTTTCGCTAATTTAATATACAGCAAAAAAATTCCGGCAAGCATTAATCCTTTAAGAATAATTAAACCTTTGATTCCGATAAAAGAATATAAAAGATAAACAACGCATTGATACAACCAATTTTCATTAATCCATGCTTTGCCCACCGTAGCGTAAGAGAAAATATCTTTGTCGGGGATAGTCATATTTTTGATAATATATTTTCCGACAGTAATATCTGTAAAAATCCCGTGTTCCAAAAGAGGACGTATGGTTAATCCCAAGATAAAAACAGCCGATAGTATCCAAGTAACTGTTATTAGTTTATTAAACAGCCAGGGTTTTTTTTCCACAATCATACCTCCTGTAATCCTTGATTATATAAATTTTATATATTATTGATATGCTAAAAAGGATAATCGGTAAAATTATGCTGCAATATTAGATATTAATGTAGATATTGTATATCATTAGAACGCAAATGCGCAACAACTATTGAAGATTTATATTTATTTTTATTT
>JAGGZS010000300.1 GCA_021161885.1 bacterium | reverse complement strand
GATTTTATTTCGCAACACTCCCATTATAGGGTGCAGCTATACCGTTATATTTGTATAATCCGTTAGATTGATTAAGTATATAACAGTAAAAATCGCCTATCTGGGTAAAGTCTACGGTATCGTTATCGTTTAAATTTGATATTAACGGAGTCCATTGTTGTGAAAATTCATCCGCTGTCCATATTTTATCACCGATGGATGCGAGAAATTTTTTAATATTGGTATCGGACGGACTAATAAACCTGAACAACGATTTTACCGGTTTTAGCACATATCCTTCAATTGGATATTTATTGAATTTTATAAATCCGCTTAACGTATTAAGTTTTTTCCCGTCAGAAATAAAATTTTGTGATAACGCGCATTGGGCAGGTGATATTTGCGTAATGCCGTTTACGATATTAAGTCCGCCTGAAAAATCAAAATTCTGAAAAATTTCCAATATTACCACCTCCATTTTCTGTGCAGGACTCGTTGAATATCCGAGCGATGGTCTGCTTCGATAACCAGCTGTGATATTGCATCAATCCAGTTTGAGCGGGCTAGCTGGGCAAGTTCAGATTGCTGGCGGTGTTCTTGTCCGCGCATTACTGCAAAATCCACAAGCAGATACTGATACCAATATGGAATAACCGAAACATCTTCATCATTTATAAGATCGGGCAGAACCTTGTAATAATCTATCTTGATTGTCCTTTGCCCGTCTGATGAAGGGTAAAAATTCATTATTCTCTGCGTTGAATCGGTTTGAGAAAAAACAGTGCACTTTACAGGTCGACCTTTTTGCGAACCGGCAGAAACGGTTTCATTAAAACTTTTATGTTCGACTATTTTAAGAAAACCATTATCGGTGATGTCTTTTACGGATGTATTATCAATAAGTTCAAAAAAGTCTAAAGGCAAAACAACGCTGTTATCGGAATCGGCAATAGATAAATCCGCAGATTTTTCAAGCCACCACCATCTGCCGTTGGCGAGTACGGATATTTTCTGCTGTGCCTCGTTTACCCAGTTTGTTATTAAAGAGCGGAATGTGGATGTGTCCTTGAAACATCGCCTGCATACTTCATTTTGGATATCTTTGAGGCTTAATCCTGTTCCCTGGTATGTATCCATAAAAAAAATTCCTTATAGCAATAAGTTTGAAGTTAGGTATGGCGCTAAACTAAAAGACGCGCATAAAGGGTTATACATTTTTTTCTATGGAATCTATTTTATCGGTCAAACCTTGCAGGACGTACCTTGTTTTTGAATTACTGCTTAAAGATTCATCTGATATTGCTTCTAAAATAAGTTTTACGGCTTCTTCAAATAAGTTAGCGAGTATGGGCAGAAACAGTTTAACTAAAAATTTTGTCAAAAAAGTTTTCATTAATTGGTCTCCTTGTTTTTATTTTGAAGGTACTGTTCGAGCAGGACTTGGATACGTATTATTGAGTCTTGCAAGTACCTTACGTCTTTTTTAATGCACTTAAAATATTCATCTTGTTTTTGGATTAAGTTTTTGTTATGCGCAATATCAGCTGCCATAATGCTTACCCGTTCTTTAAGTCCGAACCAGCCGGATATAATTACAAAAACGGTTGTAAGCACATATACAACTGTTCTTAAGTCAAGCATTTCAGCGAGTATATTCATAAAAAAAATCCTGTATTTTGTATGTTTATTGTTTATCTATACAGGACGGGCAAACAAGTTTGCCCCGCTGAATTATCATATCTTTTACGAAACATATTTTCCCGCAGAGCGCGCAATCCTTTTTTTTGCCGAATATCATAATAAAAAATCCTTTTTTTGTGTGGAGTTGGGAGCGGTATTTTTACTATATTAATGGTCTTAAAACAAATACCGCTCCGGTGGGTTATTTAGAAAAAAATATTAATTATAGATTATGCTCCGGGTGACCCGAAGATACCTCTCCAGTCAGCTGCAGTACGTGAAAAACGCATACTTGCTTTAAACAGGCCGTCCCCTGTATTGAAATCGGTATCGCTTTCAAATGAAAGCGGTTTGCGCCAGAAAAAGTACAGCTGATGATGGGTTGTGTCTACAAGATACCAACTGTCAGGATCGGTGAGGTACGGGTTGATAAAGAGGTTGATTCCTCGTTCCCTGAGAGGGTTGACGCGCATATCAGTCAAACCGGTTTGAGCATCTGGAGCAAACCCTGAATGGAGCAGTTCGCGGGCAGTCCACTCAAGTGCGGGCGGAACCATAAGTATATTTGGTTTAAGGCGTAACGGCAGACCTCTGTGGTCTGTGGTTTCTTCGAAATCCCCAATGGCTTGTTTGAGCGATGTTGCCGATAAATCAGCCGCTGTAGTCAGGGTATTTTTGCCAGTTCCGCCGCCAACAAGCGGGTGGTCGACGGCAAAAAGCTCTTTGCCGTCGCCGAACACATAAGTTCCTGAAAATCCATTGTTGATTAATGACCATGCGATTGTCTCAATGGTTTCTTTGGCGGATATGGACAGCATTTTCGGCATACGTTTCATAATGCGGAACTGGTCGTCGTGATACATCTCTTCAGTTACCCTGAACCCTAAAGCGTAAGTACCGTGTACGGCTTCTATATCGTAACCTTGCAACGGGTCGTCGTAAGATATTGAGGCGCCTTCGTTTTTTTCGCTGAATAAACCGAAACTTGTAACTTGGCTCATTTTTTCAGACTGGCGGTCTGACGATTCAATCTGAAAAATCTGGGAATAATATTCGGGTCTGCGTTCGTATTCGTCAAAGATTATATGGCGAAACGACGGGTCTAAAAGGTCGACAAAATTACTTCGTGTCGTAGTCATTATAAAAAAATCTCCTTAAAAAAATTTATTATTGATTTTTTCTGGTTTCCACGGATACAGATCCGTAAGTGGAAAACCCTGTTCGTTGTCCTTCCTGATGGAACTGGCTGCCGAGCGCTTTAAGCAGCTTTTCGTTTTTTGTCTCAAGATATTTTTTATGTGCTTCGTTCATTGCTTTAGGACGTTTACAAAGAATAAGCTCATTACATTCGGCGACAGTGGATTCGCCTCTTGAAACTCTAAGGTCGTGTTCTAATGCCACTTCGCTTCTTTCAACAATTTCCCAACCCTGCTGTTTGCGCAGGTCGACTTCGCTTTTTCGAATCCAGCGGTACGAATATTTTTTATTTGTTTTTGTAAGGTTTAATGGATCAGGCGGCTGCCAGTCGCAAACTACACTGATATTTTTTCTTGGTCTTCCCATATTAAGAACTCCTTTTATTGTGAGTTGATTTTTGTTTAACGTAATCCTTTATTGGCACACCCATAAGAGCGGCGACTCGTTGTTCATCGCTGTTGAGCGCGTTGCCGAAATCTTTAATTACAGGACGCGAACCGTATTCAATGTGGGTATTGCGCAAATTGGCTTCTCTGGTGGCTTCAAATCCTTTGAGCGAGTCATTGTATTTGCCGGCAAGACGGTTATACTGTTTTTTATAATACCTTGCCGCCGCGAGTTCCGCGGCAACGGCTAAACCTGAAGGAATATCCCTAAGAGCCGGCATTTCATCGTCGAGTATTGACTTTGCTTTGCTTATCAAGTCTGATTGCGGATCGGCTAACTCGGGATATTTTTCGATTGTATTGTTTAGGGATTCGTTTTTAATACGGTTATCTTCATTAATGCTCGATATGATTTGCGCGAATGTCGCTCTCGCCGCTTGAAGCGGATTGGTTTGCCAGATCATTTTGAGTTCTTCATCAGAGATAAAATCGTTGTCAGTGTAATTAGGTTGACTGGTTTGAGATTCAAGTTTGTCTCTTAGTTTATTTCGTTCATCAATGACTTCCTTGAACCGTTTATAAGGGATTGCTCCGAATTCATTTTTATCGGATTGGTTCTCGTCATAACTCTCATCGGTTGAGAGATTATTTGATTCCTGCGGTGATTGCGGTTCACCGTTTACCTTTTGGGCTGAAATGGAAATATCCGCCGCCGGCACGGATATATTTTGGTCATCAACTATTTTTTCGGCTGGGTTATTGGTTACCATTAAAAAATGCCTCCTGATTAGCGAGTTAGTTAGTCCTCAATTCGTCCGAGAATATGGTCTTCTTCAACAATAGTGTATTCCTGTCCGTCAATTGTCAGTTCAATGCCTGACTGGCGGCGCAGAAGCACTTTTTCGGCGAGATCGATCAGCTCTACGTATTCGCCGACACTTTGCACGGTACCCGTAGATTCTCGCTTAATGTACGCTTCGGGGATAACTATGCCCGAAGTGTCATGGGCGCGTTCATCCATTTTGACAAGTACTCTTGTTCCTAATGCCTGAAGATTCATGAAACCTCCTTATTGGTTTGCAATGGTGGGATTAAACGGGACGCAGCGGTTAATGTGTCCCGCCGGAAAGATAACAACGAAAACATTATGTTCTCTATATATATAACTACAAATTAGGTTCAATTTAGGTTCGGCTATAAAATTTATAAGCAGCTCTTTTTTTCCATAATAATAATTAAATATATCTGCGTAACTAAGAGGGGATTTAAAGTTTAATCCTGTAGGGTATAATTCCCCGTAGCTTGCTGCGATAGAAATTGCGTGAGGTTAGAAATGTTGTATAATGGAATGAATGAGTGAATACATCCATAAAAGTCATAATGTATCGGTATTGTTATATCATTTGGTCTGTCCTGCGAAGTATAGACGTGTAGTATTCAGTAAAGATGTAGGCGAAAAGTTAAAAGAGATATGCCTCGATATGACAAAGAGATACGAGTTTGTTTTTTTAGAGATCGGAACAGATGGAGATCATGTGCATTTTCTAATTCAGTCAGTTCCGACGTATAGTGCAACAAAGATAGCAAGAGTAGTAAAAAGTATAACTGCTCGAGAAATATTTCATCGAATGCCCGAAGTAAAGAAAGAGTTATGGGGTGGAGAATTTTGGTCGAGCGGATATTTTATAAATACCGTTGGTAAGCACGGTAATGAAGAAAGTATTAGTAAATATGTTAAAGAGCAAGGTCGAGAGAAAGAATATAAAAAGATATATCAACAACAATTAGAGCTAAATATCTTTGATACTCCGTAGCTTGCTGCGGAGTAGTTCATTAGCCTCATAGTATTATTCCTATATACACGGTTACTTTCGTTAACGATAATAATACTTGATTCTTTCTATAATTTCAATTATTTTCAATCATTATAAATTTGTTTCATAGACAAAAGGTGAATGACTATGTCAGATGAAGGTATCCTAACGATGAAAGAGTTGGCTGAATACTTAAAAATAGCAGAAAAAACAGCATATCGTTTTGCACTGGAAGGCAAAATACCAGGCTTTAAAGTTGGTGGTGCTTGGCGATTTAGAAAAAGCGAAATTGATCGCTGGATATCGAAACAAAAAAGAAAAGAAGGCGATAATGGTTAACTTAAGGCAGTTTTTTAAGATGAAAGAGATCACAAAAGATACCGTTCTTGCTGCTCACAATCAGGAGCCACGACGCAGATGTTTCGCAGGGTGTACTGGCATTCAACAAAACAAGAGTAATAGCTCAAAGTCTTTCTCGGTTAAGTTTGCTGAAACAATTGAAAAGATTTTTAATGCAGATACTGGACTATATCTTTTCTACAGCTCTGAGTTTAACAACTATTATCGGGTTATTACTGATAGTGAATGTCAAGTAATTCAGCAATGGGAAGAAAGACAAGGTTGCCGTGTTTTTATACGGGATTGCCTATCTAGGTG
>JAGGZS010000297.1 GCA_021161885.1 bacterium | reverse complement strand
GGCGTACATGGATATGATTTTGTTGTCGAATCCGTCGAATCTTTTTTTGTGTTTGGGAATAATTTTCGGTTCAAAACTCGAGGTTCGGTCGCGGGGAATTTTTATTTCCAAAGGCGCTTGAGCGGTTATTATCTTTTTGGTATTTTTACCGTTGCGGGAATTGCCCGTATTTCTTCCAGTTGGAAATTTGGTTTGCATGAACCCCCTATATGCTGGAAATTTCGTTCAGTGTTTTCTCGCCTTTGATTGCCTCAATGACAACCTCAGTTTTGAACTTGCTCCCGAATTGTCGGCGTCGTGCCATAATGACCCTCCCTTTCATGGTTTCATTATACCACATTTACACCTTATACACGGGTCCTATTTTCCGGGAGTATTATAGGTTGAGACAACTATTGAGGAACAAACAGATATATATAAAAATCCGTGTAATAATTCTTCTTGACTTTTTATAATCTTTGTTTTAGGCTTAAAGTATCCTATCCAAATAATTATCTATCAAAATTTGCCGCAGGGCAGACAGGAATAAAAAAGGGAGGAGCATCTTTGTTTATTGCGGATAAGGGATACTACACGATATCCGAAGTAGAAAAACTAACCAGCATAAAAAGGCATAACCTTGTCTATTACGATATAGAAGGTGTGTTTTCTCCAAGCGTAACCCGGTCCACCCCACGAAAAAAATGGGTGAGAAGACGTTACTCGGTTCTTGATGTTTTAGCTCTGCAAGCTGTATCGGAATTGAAACGAAAAGGTATGTCGTTCAATAAAATAAGGATGTTTATAGAATATTTAAGGGCTCAGCATAATATTGAAAAACCTTTTCACGCCGCTCTTGACGGGCGCCATAACGTAAGAATTCTTATTGATTCAAGCCAAGGGTTTTATGTGTGTTTTAATGATCACGAAGTTGTAGAATGCCTTAAAAAAGGCGGACAGTATATGCTTCTTGACATAAGCGAAGCCGCATTCGATTTAAAAGAAAAAATAAATGCGCTTCAACTTTATAAACGGAAAAAGGAATCTGAAAAATATCGCAAAACGGTATCAAGAGAGTTATCCGCAAGTTAAAATTTTCTTATCTATCTTCCTCTTGTTTTTCTATCTATAGTTATTTGAAATTTAAGTATTATTTTATCAATAAGTTTTTGTTCTGTATCAGCAAGGGTAAAACAAAAAGCAACGCCTTGGTTTAATGCTTTTGAGTCAACCCATATTTTAAATCAAAATAAATAAACCTGAATTAGTAATCAAGTTTTAAGTTTTTCTTTTTTTGCCGCCGGAAACAAAACATTATTAAGTATTAAACGGTATCCGGGAGAATTTTTATAGAAGATCAAATTTGTCGGCGCTTCATAAACTTCGTGAGCGTAATCTTCAGGGTCATGCCCGCCGTAGAAAGAAAATGTTCCTTTACCGAGTGTGCCGTGAATATATTTAGCTTTATTTTCCCCTTTCACTTCACCCATGATAATTATGTTGTCTTTAATTTTATCTTTTAAGAAACAAGTTGTCTGTCCGAGAAACCCTTTTATAATGCGCCTATGGCATTGGGTTAACATCGTAGGAACCGGATCATATTTAGCCGCGAATTCAAACAGGGTAAAATCCTCTTTTTCATGGGCATTGCTGTAATTTTCGCTGCTTACGTCTATATCGGAATATTCGTATATTTCAGGTTTGGTTATAATATTAAACTTCTCAAATGCAAATGTTTTTGAGAAATCAAGTTTGCCGGCATAATTCGGATCGATAGGAGTTCCGTCAATTTCCTGAGGCACAATATCTGTCTTATATGCGCTAAGAGCAATATCGAGCGTATCCGTGGCGGCACACATAGCAAACAAAAATCCGCCCCGTTCAACATATTCCCTTATTGCCAAAGCGACTTGCGCCTTGAGTTCGGGGATGGTTTTGTAACCGAACATTTTTGCAGTCTTAAGATTATATTGCTCAAAGGCAATATACCAACTCGTATGCCTGAAAACAGCGAAAAATTTACCCAATTGCCCTGTAAAATCTTCATGATGCAAATGAAGCCAATCATATTCGCTAAGTTTTCCTTCAAGCACCTCGTTGTCCCATATTTTATCAAACGGTATCTCTGCGTATTCCAAAGCGAGAATAACCGCATCGTCCCACGGTTGATCTATAGGCGGGGTGTAAACAGCTATTTTAGGCGCTTTTTCCAAAAGGACAATATTCATATTATTGTTTTCTATCTCTTTTTCGATTTCTTTTACCTGTCCGGGCGATTTAAACTCATAGGACACCCCCATAATATTTGATTTAGATATGATATCCTGATTATCTGGAAACAGGAACGAACCTCCCCTGTAGTTCAGTAACCATTTCACTGTAATTTCCCGAGGCGGTTGCAGTGCCCAATACGCTAACCCGTATGCCTTTAAATGGTCGGACTGGGTATCGTCCATAGGAACCAATATATCCGCGCGGCAGGCAGCCGTGTATAAAGTTATCAAAAAAAGTATTGTGATTATTTTGGAGATTAATCTGTCCATAAAAAGAGTGCCTGTTTAGTTGTTATCAGTTTGTTCAATTAAATTAAGTTCACTGCGTATTATATCCGAATCATAACCTTTAGGGTATAAATTTAAAAACAAGCTGTATTCCTCGGCTATGTTAAAATCGGATGATATTTTAGATTTCAAATCCATAGCCAATCTATCAGCCATGGGCGCATAGGGCGAATCTGGAAAATCGGATACGATTTTTTCTAACTGCTCAACAGCGTTTTTATTATCATTTGAGGAAAAATATACTTGATATAAAAGCAAGCGAAGTTCAGGCACGTAGAATTGTTTTGGATTAAAACCGATAATTTGTTTATACAATTGAACCGCTTCATCGGTTTTACCGCTCCATAACAAAAACTCCGCTGAGCTGTATTTTTTCAACAGTTCTTTATTATCCGCTCCATTTAGCAGTGCCATTATTGTTCTGTACTTTAAAGATTTAAACGATTCTCGCGACGCAGGGGCAACCTTTATTATCTTCCCAAAAAATAAAACGGCTTCATTGTATTTACCGTAAAACAGGTTAGCAAGCGCTATCCTGAAAAGTGCTGTGGAATATGTATTCCCCGCCGAACCGGTTATATGTTTATACGAGCCGACTGCACCTTGCAAATCGTGTTCCATGAGAAAAATGTCTCCTTCAAGCAGATAATATCGCGGGTCCTTATAAAATACCTGCCGTAAAATCTTTTTGGACTGCTCAAGGCTGCCCGAGTTATAAAGCGCTGTTGCCAACAAAAAATTATTTTTTTTATCGGGATATTTTTCAAGAAGCTCAACCGCTTTTTCAGACTCATTTAAAAGAATCATAATTTCTGCCCGTTTCGCCGTTGCCTGCCTAAAAAAAGGTGATGTTTCAGGTATGTATGAAAGAAGTTCTATAGTTTCTTTATAAAACCCTTTTATTTCTAACCAGCCGCAAAATTCTATCAATTTGTTATGGTTATCAGGCGCAATACCGAAATAAACCTTAAAAAACTTAATCGCTTTTTTTATATCTCCTATTTCAAAATAAAACGAGTATATGCAGTAATAAAGGTTGCTTAATTCCTCTGGAGTTAGCGGTTGTTCGCTTTGTTTATCCGTGATAATCTGCTCAAGATATTCCATTAGTTCAACAATTTGGGCTTGGTCTTTTAGTGAATATGATAAGGATTGATATATACTTTTCGGGGCTAATTTTTGTGTACGCTCGGACTCAAAAATTTCATAAGCGGCATCGTAAAATTTTTTCTGGTTAATATAATATTTAATAAGTTCATAAGCGGCATAAGTTTTATTGTGTGATAATTCTTTACCTTTAAGATAAACCTGTTTTGCTTTTTCAGCCAGTCCGTAGCGTTCAAGAATTTTGCCCACATATAAATATGTATTAAAATTGGTGTTCCCTTTCAGGTTGATATAGTCATCAAGATATTTCACGGCTGCATCGTCTTTGCCGAGTTTAAACGATATTTCAGCCAACTTTATCAACCACATTTCACGGGGCTTATTTTTTTCAGTCATAATTTTATACAATCGCTTCGCCTGTTCGTACGACCCCGATGAATAAAGAAGTTGAGCGCGGTATTCGAGCATCTTGGTTTTTATGCTTGCGCCAAGAATATTCAGGGCATTGTTATACTCTCCTGCCCTGCCGTAAATTTTTGCTATAAAATAGCGTTGTTCATCTGTCAGCCGGTTTTTATATTCTTTAATAACTGTTTTTAAATCGTTATCATCTATATTGCCGCTTTTATATTCCCTGTAAATTGTGCTGGTTATTGTATCAATATAAGGCGGGAAGCGCGGCGCTATTTTAAAACTGTACTCTAAAGCTTGTTTAGATTTTTTCAAATTTATCAAAGCGGAAATCACCAAATTAAACAGCTGAAAATCAACTGTTATTTCTTTTTCATACAACCTTAAAATTTCATCTAAATAATCAGATTTACTTGCGCCGAAACGGCTTATATTCTCTAAAATATGTCTTAACGCTATGCGATGGTATTGCTTGTCTTCAAGAAGTTCCTCATATAAAGCAAACGCTTCCTCAACCGCTCCGGAGCGCTGGAGTTTTCTCGCCAAAGTATATTTTTGGGATGATGACGGATATAAACGGTACAACGTCCTGTAAATTTTAATCAGTTCTTTAAACCTGCCTTGCGATTCAAGCAGGGACGCATACTGGTACATAAGATACTGCATCATCCGGTTATCTTTTTGTTGGGAAATGAGCGAATAGAACTTGTCAGTCTGTTTATGGTCAAGCCGCAGGATTTGCATACACTTTTCCAGTTGGTCCTGTGCGGCAACTCTATCTTGAGGGCTAAGGTAAGGGTCCCTTACGGCTTTGGTGTATTCTACAGCTGCTTCGGCAATTTTATCATTTAAAAACAGTTGGTTGGCGTTAATGAATATATCGGTTTTTTTATTTTTTTCCGCATAACAAAACTGCCCGCATAAAACAGTTATTATAAAATAAATAAAGAAAGGTTTCATCTGCATGAGCCCACAATATTCCGTAATTATATCGTTAATAACTACAAGTATATCTTAATTCCAAACGGGGTTTAAAAATTTTCAACAAATTTTTTTTCAAACGAGTTTATTGAAAACTAATCCCGAATAAATTTTCGGATAAAAATCAGTTGATTTCTGCGGCATTGTTTCACCAGAAAAGGCTATATCGCACACACTTTCTATAGATGTAGGCGGTACGAAAAAAGCGGCCTGATGATTTTCTTTGTCTACAAGTTTAATGCCTTCAGCACAATTTTCGGCATAAGTTACGTTAGTATAAGCCGACAATTTTTCTTTATCGATACCCATTATGGATTCAAGTATTACGTCATGCAAAACCGTAACAGGCAAGTCGTACCATGCTTGGGGTTTGCCGGGTGTCATCAGATGGTTTACTGCTTGTTTATCTTTTAAAGTCAGGATATAAACATTTTCACCGCCGCGGTAAACAGCAAGTTTAATATCCGTTTTACCGCAAATCATATTTATAGAAAAATTTTCTTTTTTAACAGGTTCTACGGAAAAATAATTTTTTATTTTGTCCCAATAATTTTCCATTATCTCCTGTGATACGTTTCTAACTGCCCGATGAGTAGGCAATATAAGAAGCCCGGGATCGTAAATGTTTACAAAACTCATAAGCTGGTAAGCGTACGCCCCGCTTTTTTGCGGACAATTCTCTTTCATTTCCAAATAATAATTCAAAGCGGTTTCATAACGGTGATGTCCATCGGCTATCAACAATTTTTTATCCGCCATATTTTTTTGTACCGCATTGATGACGGACCGCTCGGTAATGCGGTAAACTTTATGATCTATACCGGTTTCATCTTTAAACTCATAAATGGGCGGGTCAGACAAAACCGATTTTTCAACAGCATTATCAATATTGTTTGCTTCATCTTTATAAAGCATAAATATATGTCCGAATTGGCATTGCGTAGCTTCAGTCAGAGCCCGGCGGTCTTTTTTCGGACCTGTCAAGGTGCGTTCATGAGGAAAAACAATTTTTTCAGAATAAGGCACTAATTTACCAAGCCCGATTAACGCCCGTCTGCGCATAACAGGAAAACCGGGGCACTGGAATTGCTGGTCGTATATATAAAAAGCCG
This sequence comes from bacterium, assembly GCA_021161885.1. Classification (GTDB taxonomy): domain Bacteria; phylum Auribacterota; class Auribacteria; order Auribacterales; family Auribacteraceae; genus JAGGZS01. The sequence continues at coordinate 3,439 of JAGGZS010000297.1, read as the reverse complement.
GACTGGTTTCCTGAATAAGAACATTTTCTTTTAACCATTGTTTTACGCATTCCGCGGCGCGGGTATAACGGTTATTGTCGGGCGTATCACTGGAATTTTGTCTGCCTAAAATCAATCTTACAAAATTGTAAGGATTTTTTTTGTAATAATTTTCCTGTTCCTGCCTCGATATTTTATCGTAAGGTTTTGCGGCCACGTCGCCAATGAACACTTTATCCTGATTATATCGAATACTTTTAAAAGGAATTATTTCAGCCATTATTTAATTAACCTCATCATTATTTTTTCTTAAATTAAGCCCCGAACTTTTTAAGTTTCATAGCGTGCGCCATAGCCAACGGTAAAATCTGTTTTGATTCATACCGGGATAAACTTCCCTGTCGGCAGTTAGATTCATCATATTCGGGCAGCCCGTCCGGACGGCATAAGTCGCTATAAATCAGTGTAGGTACAGTATGCCAGCTGTGCGCGCTCATTTTCGCGGGAGTGCTGTGGTCGCAAGTTACTATGAACACTTCAGGTTTCAGTTTCAGTATCCTTGGAATAACTTTATCTACGTCTTCAATAACAGATACTTTTCTGGCGAAATCCCCATCTTCACCGGAACTGTCGGTATATTTAATATGAATAAAGAAGAAATCATAATTATTATATTGCTTTTCCAGTTCGTCGAGCTGGTCGTCAAGAGTTTTTACATCCCAGTTGACGTCCATACCTATAAGTTTAGCCAATCCTCTGTACATAGGGTATGCCGCCAATGCCAAAGATTTAAGTTTAAACCGTTTTTCAATGGAAGGGAACTGGCGGTATTGCGCGAACCCTCTCATAAGGATCATATTGGCTTTTTTTTCATCAGACAGAATTTTTTTTGCCTGCGTGATTATATCTTTTAAAATTTTTATAGTATCCGCTCCGGCTTGAGGGTCTTTAGCCGCCGGATATAGAGGAAGCACCCCTGTTTTTTGCGGATCGGTATCTTCTATATCGTCGTAAAAATTTTTGCCGCGTAAAACCACGCTTGCTCGGTGTTCCTTAACCGGTGTTAGAAAGATTTGTAATCCTTGGGGCGTTTTGATTTTTTCGTTTAATTTTTTACATAAACGTACACATTCTTCATTAGGTATCCTGCCTGCCCTGCGGTCGGTTACTTTGCCTTCGGAATCTATGGTACAGAAATTAATACGCATACACAGATCGCCATGCTGAAGAGGAAAGTTGACTCCTAACGCCGCTAAAACTCCCCGTCCAATGTTCGATTCGATAGGATCGTAGCCGAACAGCCCTAAATGACCCGGCCCGCTACCCGGGGTAACTCCGGGAGCAACAGAGTCAAAAAGACCCATTGAAGAGCGGACGGCTATTTTGTTCAGGTTAGGTTTATGAGCGGTTTCAAGTTCGGTTTTACCGTCCGGCTGAAGCGGTATACCGCCTAATCCGTCCATAACAAGCATTATTATTTTTGAATCGGTTTTTACAGATAATTCATCTATAATATTTCTTCTGTCCATATTACTTACTCCTTTTTTGGATATTTTCTCCGCATTGTTCCGTATTGGCTGTCAATCTTTAAATTTATATCATAAACAATTTTTTTTGGTTACATTTTTTATAAAAAATTTTAACTAACTTTATGAAAAAACCGTCAAAAATGGATTATAAAATCACCCCGCCTGTTATGCGGAAGGCTAAAAGATAAACAAACCTTTTATAAAGTTATTAAAAAAGTTGAAATATTTCGGCAAAAAAATTGTTTTAAATAATAGGCACATACTTTAGAAAGGGGTGAGAACGATGAGATGCGCAAAGTGCCACAGACGAATGAGTGTGGGAAACGAGACGGCTGAAGGGATTTTTCTTTATGTGTGGTATTGCTGTCCGGTGTGCCATCATTCATTTTTAGTCAAAATACCATTAAAATCGGACGCGAATATAATATTATGAAATATCTTGTGATTAATTTGTTGGCTGAAAAATTTTTTGTCGCCGAAAAAAACTCGGTTCAGAGTTATGTCGGTTATCAATCCGTTTTATATCTTACCATGGTATTTCTTAATTAATCTGCCACAATGCAGAGGATTTGCGATATGTCATCTACAATATAGTCTGGATTAGCGTTGCGTAATATTTCGCGGGACTGGTAACCCGTTGTTATAGCAATAGTTTTAACACCCGCAGATTTGCCGGTATCAATGTCGTGAGTCATATCGCCGACATAAAAAGTTGAGTTCGGATTGAAGTTGAGTTCGGTAAGCAATCTGTCGATACAGTGCGTTTTATCGGGTATATCTTCATAAATCTTTTCAAAAAAATTGGTTTCGGGAAAATAAGCCTCCGCTTCCCTGCTTACGAATGAGTGGGACGATAAGACAGTCATTTTTATATTGTTCTTATGAAGTTCTAACAGAATATCCTCTACACCGGGGATTAATTTCGGCGCAAGGTTAAGGCGGGTATAAATCTGTCTAAATTCATCCCGCAATATATCAAGCTGTATGCAATCGCCTAAAATATCTTTGCAGAAGATTTCATAAGGCAGGACAAATCGGTTTTTAAATTCTTCATAAGTTAAAGGCGGCGCCCCGTATTTAGCGAAAATAAGGTTGTAGGTTTTCAGCACAGGTTCTATATCGTTGCTGATTACCCCTGACCAGTCGAAAATAAGATTATTTTTAGATTGTTTATTCATATTGTTCCCGTTTTTTTCTGTCAATCACGCAGTATATTATACTTATATATTTTTTTACAGTAAAATATTTATTTAATCTAACCCAAACGATTATTTATTCATGATTTTTTGATAAAAAAAGGAGATTATCATTTTTCTTTGACATCACAATTTGATTTTATTGACAGTTAAATTTTTTTTTGCGAAAAGGGTTACAGTATCTTAAATTTGCAGTCGGGATGTTTCACGGTTAAAACTGGACAATAAGATTTACGCACAATTTTTTCCGCGGTACTGCCGAAAAAAACGTGTTCAAGCGCTGATTGTCCGTGCGTGCCCATTACTATGCAGTCTATACATAAATCTTTGGAAAATTTTATTATCTCAATAAAAGGTTTACCTAATCTTATTTGAGCCTCGACGGTTAAATCTTTTAATCGTTCATCTAATTTAAGTTGATTAAGCCGATCTTGAGCTTTTTTTTCAAATCCGTCGTAAAAATCCGCAACATTTTCATAAACACCTAAAACAGCATTCGGGTCGGGCAGAAACATTTCTATTATATGCAGAAGATACAATTTCGCTGAACTTTTCCGGGCGATAAAAACGGCGTGTTCAAGCGCGATATTTGAAAATTCAGAAAAATCCGTCGGAAATAAAATATTTTTGTACCCGATCATTTTTTATGCTCCTTATGTTATACATCAAACAGTACGGCAGCTTCTATAAAGGGAGTGTTGCGAAATAAAATCATATAAAAAAGAGTGTTAAATT
>JAGGZS010000325.1 GCA_021161885.1 bacterium | reverse complement strand
TTTGTTAATCTTGTTTAATCTAATTTTATCGAGTTAAGGTTTGACTTTTAACATAGGAGGATTGATGTTGTCAAAAATAAGAAAAATATGGGATGAGATTTTTCACTGGAAAATATTATGCGATACTTGCAAGTATGATTACGGCAACGTGTGCAACCGTCCTGACAGACCTAACGCGCGCAAATGTCCGGATTATAAAAAGAGATAATTTAAGTTGCGTTCAACATTGAGTCGATCCAGTTTTTTGCCGAAGGGTCTAATGATAATAAAATCCGCGCTTTTTTTTGCGCCTGTTCAAACGCGCCTTTTTTTGATAAAGCGACAATAAGGTTTCCTAAAGAAAGTTTATAATGCGGATGGATTTTAAGGGCTTTTTTAAAAAAAGTTTCAGCCATAGAAAATATGTTTTGTTTCAGGTAAATATGCCCCATCAGGTTAAGTCCTTTTACGCTTTGGGGGTTGATTTTAAGAAATGACCTCAATGACGCCATAGCCGATTTTATGTCGTTTATGTTAAGGTAAGCTATTGACAGAGAGTAAAAAGGCTCTTCGTATTGCGGATTAATTTTTACGGCTTTTTTTAATAATTCAATAGCTTTATTATTTTCATTAAGCATGATGCCGCACATTGCGAAGGCGTTGACAGCGCTGAGGTCGTTGGGGCGCAGCCGGAGTGCTTCGGCAAGGTATTTTTTTGAGTTGTTGTAATTTTTAAGCTGGTAATATTGCCTGCCGAGCAGGAAACATGTTTTAAATGAATTGGGATTATTCTTGTAATCCTCAAAAATCAGGTTAAGATAATGTTCGTTTTTTTCTTTGTCAGATACCCGCCCTTTAGCTAATCCGAAATGATGTATAGGCACAAAAAGGTGTTTTTTGGGTTTATGTTTCATTGACTGCTCAACCAGTTCATGTGCGCAGTCGCTGTAGTATATATCGTCTCTGTTGCGGAATAATCTAATCACGTCTATATCAAAAAAACCTTTAAATTTTGAACCTTCGCTGTAAGAAGTATTGTTTGCTTTCCAATTTTCAACTTCGGGATTATCTGTATAATTGCGTTGATGGAAAACAAACCCGTCCGCATCGGTTTTTGTTACGGCTGATTTTATTTTAGGAAAATCCGTTTGTGATATGGTTTCGTCGGCGTCAAGCACAAGTATCCATTCATAAGAGGCTTGTTGTAATCCGGCATTACGGGCGGCGGCAGTGTTGTTGTCCCACTGATAATGTATTATTCTCGCTGAGGTTTGTTCGCAGATGTAAACGGTTTTATCCGTTGATCCGGTATCTACAACCACGATTTCGTCAACTATCGCGGATATTTTATCGAGGCAGTCTTTTATTCTGGTTTCCTCGTTTTTAACTATCATGCATAATGTTATGCCGTGTTGATAAGCCATAAATTCAAAGTACCTTAATATCGTAAGTGTAGACATTATTAGTTAGATGTTAATAGATTTAAAACGATAAAAAAAGAATTTTTTTTCATAGGTACATTTTTTTCAATAAAAAAAGATAATTAGAATATGGAATGGTTTGTGCTTTAAATGAGTAAGGCTGAATCTTATCATTATTTGAGGCGCTTTTAAACAAAATAGCGGCGTGAATATCATCAAATTTATTATCGGGAAATACGAAAATGATTTTTTTCTCGGGGTATGCAAAGAAAAATATTAGGTTTGTATTTCCCATATTTACAAAAAGTAATAATTACATTTTTTTAGATAACTTTTTAGGAGGGATTTATGCAGATATTAGTTAATGAAAATAATATTGATATAAAACTGGATAAAGAAAGGAACCTTGAAGAGTTGTTAGTAAGGCTTCAAGATGAAGTAAGGCAAAAGGACGCTTCAAAACTTGTAGTAACCATTAAAGTCAACGGCGAAGAGATTTTATCCTCGCAAGAGGATATGGCTTTAATTGATATAAGCCATATAAATAAGCTGGAAGTAACTACCGATGACATAAGCAAGACAGCTGTGAACGCGTTAACGGAAATAAAACGGCAATTGCCGGATTTATCCGATGCTATGGTGTCTATTTCATGTTTGTTTCAGGAAGGCAACCGTGAGGAAGCTCTGGAGACTTTTTCTAAAGTATGTTCCGAATGGAGAAAAATAATACAGTTTTTTGATAGTCTGGCGGTTGTATTTATGATCGATTATTCTCAGCTTAAAGTTGACGATAAATCTTTTGATACCATAAACGAAGAATTGCTCAATTTATTGACAGATACCCGCACCGCCATAGCTAACGACGATATGGTAATGTTGTCTGATCTGATAGAATACGAATTAGCGCCTAAAATCAGTGAAGAAACAATCGCGGTTGACAATATGATTGAATTTTTGAAAAATTCCACCAAGTAACGAGAATTTTGGTAATGAATGGACTTCGGCAGCTTAAATTTAATCAAACAGAGCTTTTTCAAAGCAATTTAAAAATTCTTGCGCGAAAACAGCCCGATATCATTGCGCAGTTGACAACTAAGTTTGAACAGTTAAATCGGCAAACTTTAAATATCAGCGTTGTCCTTTCAAGAACAGGCAACCCGACTATCAAATTTCAAGATACAATTCTGCACAGTATGTATGACCCGTTAAAAGAGGCGCAAAGATTTGTTGATAACCTTAAGGTTGATCCGTATATTAACGCAGCCGTGCTTGGACTCGGGATGGGATACCATGTTGACGCCCTGCTTGAGCAGTCTTCCAAACGCGATTTCATACTTATTATTGAAAAAGATATGGAAATATTTAAAACTTTTTTGGAATATAAAGATTTAAAACGGTTATACGAAAAATGTAATGTTTATTTTGCCATAGACAGAGAGCCGATTGAGATTTTCAGGGCTCTTCAAGGACAATCGCTAACGGTGTTCGCTAACGGTATAACCGTGATAAAACATCCTGCCTGCACAAAGATTTATGAGCATTACTATTGTGCGGTCGCCCTTAAACTTAAAGATATTTTTCAATGGGCTCGCGTTAATACTGTTTCGCAGATTAACGCGTCTAAAAAGTTTTCAGGCAACATATTCGCCAATATGCCGTTTTACATAACTTTGCCGGGAATAAACAGGTTGTTCGGCAAGTTTATCGGGTTCCCGGGAATAATTGTTTCAGCGGGGCCGTCTTTGATAAAAAATATCAGGTATTTGCGCGCTGTACAGGGTAAAGCCCTTATTATTTGCGTGGATACCGCTTTAAGGGTATTGCTCAAACACGGCATAGAACCAGATATTACGGTAAGCATAGATTATACCGAACATAACGCGAGATATTTTCAGGATATTTCAGGGATAAAAACAGCCTTGGCGGTCGACCCTGAGGTTTACCCTGAAATAATCAAAAATTACAGCGGACAGAAATTTATGATTAATTTACCCGGTAAATCGTTATGCGACTGGTTAGCCGAACATGTGGAAGATAAGGGAGGTATGGATAAGGGGTTGTCTGTGGCGCATACCGCTTTTCTGCTGGCAGACAGGCTTGGGCTTTATCCCATTGGATTGATGGGGCAGGATTTATCATTCCCCGATAATACAACCCATGTGCGCGGCTCGGCTATGGTTAGGAAAAGCAATGTAAACATTAAACAAAAAGATACGGCTAACGTGTTAAACATATTCGGAGGCAACGAAGTTACAACTACATCTATGTATGTTTTCCTAAAACATTTTGAAGATATCCTCGATCAGCATGATGTAAAATGTTACGACTTGACCGAAGGAGGCGCTCTTATAATCGGAGCTGAACCTATGCCCCTGAAAGAATTTATCCAGACTAAAACGAAACATACTCTTCCTATAAAACAGATTATTTCCTCTGCCTGCAGCGAACCGGTAAAATATAATAGGCCCGAACTTATTAAAGCCGTAAAAACCGCCCTTTGCGGACTTGCTAAATTGAAACAGACAGCTGAAGAAGGCAAAAGAATAATTAATAAAATGGAGAAATCTATCTCACAGCGTTCAGGTAACTATAATATACACAAATTGTTAAAAAAATGGATTGATGTATCCAAACGCCTTCATTCGTACCGTAATGTTTTTCTTTTGTTAGGCAACAGTATAACCGACGTTATGCTTATCCAATCCCAAAAATCCAACCTTGATTTTGATTTATGGGATGACAAAGACACCAAAGCTATGCTTGATTATCTTGCCAGAGAAAAAATCGTTTACAGCCGTCTGTGTGAGGAAAGCGGTGAGTTTATAGATAATTTTAATACATTTATGAAAACAATATCCTTAGAGGATTGATTCAATGAAAACAGCAGTTAGTTTAAAAGATAAAATAAATGAGGTGCTTGCGCTATACAGTAAAATTCCGCCCACAAAATGTATGAAAACTTCATGCGGAGATTGGTGCTGTACTAAACTTGAACAGGCGAAAGATAAGTCAGGCAATTTTATGTCGCTGCCCCTTATTTATACAATTGAGTTTGAAGTTATTCTTGATTTTTTAACCGAAAATTATACTGAAAAAGAAATAGAGGATTTCCGTTATCCGCAGAAAAAATCCCCAAAATGCGTGTTCAGGACAGGCAAAGGGTGCGCAATATATCCTGTGCGTCCTTTTTCATGCAGGGTTTACGGCCGTAAAGTGCCTGATGTGTTATGGGGTATAGAACTTCCCGAAGGCGTGGCAGATGCGGTTAACTGCCCTGACTGCGTACCGGTTGATAAAAAAGAAGAAGACCGCTTTATCAACCGCAGTTATATGGAAATATGGGATAAACTGCATCGTTTAAGCCGAGGTATCCCTATAATCAAAAATGAATGCGGAAAAATATTTAAATCTGTTACAGGATTAGATGAGCTCGTCATACTAGGTTGGATTGAACGTAGCTGCTTACTGCGTAAAGATATAAGATGGTTTGAAAGCCGTTTTCTTTTGTGGTGGCAATCTTATTCGAGGTTATTATGACAGAAGACACAATAGGTATATTATATAGAGTTGACGGCGGGTATGATATGGGACTTGGTCATCTTGCCCGTGCACGGTCTTTATGCGCTGAAATGTTAAGGATCGGCATAAAACCGGTAATTCTAAGTTTTGCCGATGAAGAACTGCTGAAAGAATTTTTTCCTCAAGAATTAACGGTTTACAAGATATCTCATACGGAAAATGAGCTTGATTATATTATTTATTTGACTCAGTGCCTGAACTCGCGAATTCTTATACAGGATATACGCGATACGGACGAGTTTTACTGTCGCTGCTTAAAATCGTTAGGACTTTTTATAATCGGATTCGACGATTGCGGTGAGGGGCGGAATTTATACGATATCCTAATAGACGCTAATTTACCGGAAGATGAAGGTGATTACAAAAATGTGCCCTTTAGGTTTTTCGGTGAAAAGTTTATTCTATTAGACCCTTTATTCGCTGATTATAACTTGAAAGATAAAACCGTACCCCGTAAAGTAAAAAATATTCTGCTGAGTTTTGGAGGAAGCGATCCGAGAAGATTGACTCAATGGTCGCTGAATATGTTAAATGAGGTTTTGAAAGATTATTCCGTCTCGGTAGCAGCCGGAAAATCAATAAAACATCAGTATGAAATAGGTCGATTTTGCCAAAGTTTAGGATTTAAATATATTTTTAACTGTTCGGATATGCCGAAACTGCTTTATGAATCGGATATAGCGCTAATATCGGGGGGTATAACTTTATACGAAGCCGCGGCTGTGGGCACACCGGCTGTAGTAATACCGCAAGTTGAGCATCAATATAAAATAGGCAAAAGGTTTGAGTCTATGGGATCGGCTGTTTGCCCGGTTGACGCTAATAATCTTGATGCGGGAAAAATTATTAAAACTTTAAATAATTTGATTGAAAATCATAACTTGCGCCGTAAAATGTCGTCTAAAGGCAAAAATATAGTCGATGCCCAAGGGGTTTATCGAATAGGAAACGTGATTGAGTTTGTAGTTAAATCTTTTAAGGGAGAGACATCAAAGTGCGAAAATATGATAATAAATTAATTATGGTAATAGGGGCAGGTTTGTTTCAGTCCGTTGCCATAAAACAAGCTAAAGAGTTAGGCTTAAAAGTGTTGGCTACGGATTTCGATCCCCAAGCGTGTGGTTTTAAATTAGCTGATTACCAAGGGATTGTAAGTACGCGTGATATTGAGGCGACAACCTCTTTCGCGGTAAAGTTCAATAAAAAACATAAAATTGACGGGGTGCTTACAATAGGCACGGATGTATCTTGCGCGGTGGCAGGTGTCGCCGAGGCGCTTGGTCTTGTTGGAGTGTCGCCTGAAACAGCCGTAAAAGCTACAAATAAAGCAAGAATGAGGGAATGTTTCTGGAAAAACGCTGTGCCAGCGCCTAAATGGCGTGAGGTTTTTTCTTTAGAACAAGCTGAAAAAGCCGTTCGTGAACTTGGATTACCGGTTGTATGTAAACCTGTGGACAATATGGGGGCAAGGGGAGTGAGAAAAGTCGAGAAAATAGACGATTTAAAATTCGCTTTTGAAAATTCTTTGCGAAACAGCTGCGTAGACGCAGTGGTTGTTGAGGAATATATGCATGGAGCTGAACTTAGCATTGATACATTAGTATATAAAGGCGAAGTTCATCTTTTGACTATTGCAGATAGGCATATTGAACGTGAACCTTATTTTGTAGAAGTAGGGCATACTGTGCCGTCTATGATATCCGAAGATGTTAAACAACAGGTTTTTGAAGTGATGAAACAGGGAATTAAAGCCGTAGGCATAGAAAACGGGGCGTCTAAAGCCGATATGAAATTGACCGAAGACGGACCGAAAATAGGCGAAATTACCGCTCGGTTAAGCGGCGGTTACCATAGTCAGTTCACTGATCCGCTGTCAACCGGTATGAACAGCATTAAAGCGGCTATAGATATAGCATTGGGGTTTGAACTTGATTTATCCGATATAACCCCTGTACGCAATTATACCGCTTGCGAACGGGCGATTATTCCCGTTCCGGGCAGGATAATCGACATAAAGGGATTGGATGAGGCGAAAAAGATACCCGGATTTGAAAAGATTTTTTTGCACCTTAATATAGGTGATAGCGTTGAACCGGTAATAAGCAATATGGGTAAAGCCGCTAATTTTATTTGTACAGGCAAAACAAGGAAGCAGGCTGTATCCTGCGCGGATAAAATATTAGATACTATAAAAATTGTTACTGAAGCTAATTGTTCCGCTGTTGTGTAATTAGTCGTTTTCTTCATAAAAAACAATTTATTTTAAGGAATATCCGTTCAACCCGCTTGGTATTAATTGAACACATTGTTCTGGTATAAGTTATGCTTATAACTCGTTTGTTTTTTTACGTTTAAATTAAAATACGGAGAATATGTTTTGGGAAAACTTTATTACTATGCCATATTTCACGCTAATTTGTCATTCTCCTGCATTGCCAAAGACCAATATGCTAAAATTTTAGACAAATGTTACTGGCCGATTGCGGATTTAGTCGGTAAAGGCTATAAACTCGGTCTGGAGTTCAGTTCTTCAACATTGTTGGCTATTTCCCGTGTTGACCCTTCGTTCATTGAGGAAATATCTTCTTTGTGGATGGATGGAAAATGCGACATAATCGGTTCGGGGGTTATTCAGAATATTTTTCCCCTGATACCCGATGAAGTCAACAGGGTAAATTTAAGCGAAGCGCGTAAAGATTATATAAAGCTCTTCGGCAGAATGCCTGAAATAGGGTTTGTAAATGAACAGACATATTCCGCCGGAATACCTGAAATTTTTTCTGAAGCGGGTTATAAATCTATCATAATGGATTGGGATAACGCATCGGAATATAACAATTACCCGCTTGATTTAAGGTATCATCCTGTTTTGGTAAAATATCCTCATGGAAAATGTATGCCTGTTATATGGAACAGTTCGTTAAATTCGTATAAGTTTCAAAGATGTATATACAACAGGTTGTCCATAGACGATTTCGTAACCAGCGTTATGAGCCATCGCAATCCCGGTCATGACCGGGCGTTAACCTTATACGGTACAGACTGGGAAATTTTCGATTACCGTCCCGGAACACAGCAGGATGTTCACGGAGAAATTGAAAAGATAGAAAAATTACTGCGTAAACTTGCTGAATGCGAATATGCGCAGCTGGCTACCGCGTCTGAAATATTAAAAAAGTTCCCGCCGGAACAGGTTGTTAAAATAGAGACCCCCGAGTGCCCTGTGCCATGCAAGAACAGGGATGACTACAATGCGCTAAGATGGGCGGTCAGCGGCAGGGATAATGTGTATCTGAATACACAATGTTACAAGATATATAATAAATTGAAACTTCTTGAGTTTTTTAACGGGCTCTCCGACGGCAACAATCAGTACTGGAGAGAACTTAACGAGTTATGGGGAAGTGATTTAAGAACAAAAACCACTGATGAAAAATATTATGGCGGCAGGATGAAAATCGGTGAAATATCACGAACTCTCGATCTTAAAGTTAAAAATGTATTCGCCCATTTTAAACCCAACGATGATTTTATTTTAATCAACCATTTTGAAGACGATTGGAATTATGAACCGTTTGAAATGGATATATCGTTCAGACCCGGAGAAAGATTCGGTGAACTTGGGGTTGCAATAAATTCTGAACCTGTAAAAACCCAGTGTGAGCACAAAGAGTTTTACAGGGACGGCAGTATAAGGCGTGTTAAACTTGTTATTTGCCCGTTCATTAAAAGCGGGTATGCTGTTGAGGGTAGATTTTTTGAGGCGGGAAACTTGAAAACCGAGAAACTGAGGAATTATTCAGGCAGTAAATTAAGCATTAAAACCGATTCCGTTAAACTCGTTCTTGCCGGCAGTACAGGAGCGGATATCAGGGAACTGGCATTCCCGAATATTCACAATAAACCGTTAATCGGATATTTACCTCCGGTATATTATGACCATATAGGCCATTCAAGTGATTATTATTCCGGCGGAATACATATAAGCGATACGTTCGGAAGAACCTATAACGATACTATCCCTTCCGTATTAAAATATCCTGAAAATTTAGATGATTACAATATAAGAATACCTGTTATATGCGAAATTGATTTCGGGTTGGGTATCTGTTGGAAAACATATTATATATACAGGGATATGCCTCGTGTAGATTTATATTACCGGTTTTATTTAAAGGATTTATCCCCCATATTTTTCAGGCTGGGCATAATGACCTTTAATCCTGAAGCATTCGCAAAAGATTCGTTGCGCTTTACAACGGTAAACGGGTTTGATATGCCGGAACATTTTTATACTGCCGGTAAAATGATAAATCATCATTTGCCGGTTGGTTCATTATCATCCGCCAGAACGTGTCTTGGAGCGACTGAAGGGTGGGTGGATATATCTGATGATGAAAAAGGGGTAACCATAGCTACTGATAAGTCGCTTTTGTATTCTGTGCCTATGGTGGAATTTGAGGATGTGAAACAATCTTATTTAATGAGGTTGTATCATACGATAAGCGAATCCGACGAGACCGGCAGGATTCATTGGCGCGGGCACAATACGGCGCAGTTTTCTATGTTTGGGCATAACGGCAATTTATCGGCGACCCGCAGTATGGTTAATCATCATATACGGAAATTGGGATGTATCCTTAAAAATTCTAATCAATCGATAGAAAAAATCGAGGTATCCGGTTCACAGTCAAATATAAGCTGTGGAGAAATTTCGCGGATATGCTAATAGCTTAATGGATAAGGAATAGATTATGAAAGGCAAAAAAAGTACAGCAAAGAGGGAAGTGCTTTTTTTTAAACCCTCTATAGGCAGGGACGAAGAACAGGCGGTCTTAGATGTATTGCGGTCGGGCTGGTTGACAACCGGTATGAGGGTATGTGAGTTTGAAAAAGATTTTGCCAATTTCGCGGGCGCTCGTTTTGCAATTGCTTTAAGCTCGTGTACAGCGGCTTTGCATCTTGCTTTGGAGGTATTGGATTTGAATTCTGATGACGAGGTTATAACTACACCTTTTACGTTTTCCTCTACCGCCAGTGAAATACTCCATGCCGGAGCTAAAATAAAGTTCGTTGATGTAGACCCGTCAACCGGCAACATTGATGCAACAAGAATAAAAAATGCCGTTACCGACCGGACAAAAGCGGTTTTACCGGTTCATTTTGCGGGTCATCCGTGTGATATGGATTCCATTATGGATATAGCTCTTGAATATGATTTAAGAATAATAGAAGATGCGGCGCACGCTCTGGAAGCTAAATGGGCTGATAATAAAATAGGCTCCATAGGCGATTTTACCTGTTTTAGTTTTTACGCTACTAAAAATATAACTACCGGCGAAGGCGGGATGGTTACATGCGACAACGAAATTATGGCGGAGAAAATACGTTTGCTCAGCCTGCACGCAATGACTAAAGACGCTTGGAAACGATATATGCCTGATGAGCAAAATAATCGGAACAATAAATATTATCAAATAGTATCGCGCGGTTATAAATACAATATGACTGATATTCAGGCGGCGTTAGGTATTGCTCAGTTAAGAAAAGTGGAAAAAATGTGGGAACGGAGAAAAAATCTGGTTTCCCTTTATATGTCGCGCTTAGCTGATGTGTCTGAAATAAAACTTATGGCAATCGAAAACAGCATAAAGCACGCTCATCATCTTATGCTGATTAAACTTGTGCCCGGTGAACTTAATATATCACGTGATAATTTTTTAAATGAATTACGAGACAGAGCAATAGGCGCGAGCATTCATTTTGTGTCTTTACATATGCACCCTTATTATAAAAATAAATTCGGGTTTGAGGATAACGATTTCCCAAACGCGGCGTATCTGTCTAATAATATCATAACATTGCCCTTGTATCCCGATCTTTCCGAAGAGGACGTTTATTATGTAACGGATTGCGTTAAGGAAATTATAGAAAAACATAAAGCAAAAAAACTGGTATCGGTAACTTCCTGATGAAGACATTAGAGCGAACCGAAATTATCAATCCGCAGAAAACCATAGATTTATCGTTCGCAATATCGCCAAGATCGGTAACTATTGTAAACGGTAAAATGTTTTTTGTGGATGAGTACGCTCATAAACTTTTTGTTACAGACAACTACGGCAAAGTGCTCAATTCATTCGGACAAAAAGGAAGCGGCAGGGATGATTTTTTTTATCCCACTTGCGTGTGTGCCGATGACGAGAATACGCTATGGATAACAGATCGATGGAATCATCGGATAAAACGGTTGTCTGTCGACGGTAAAACTTTGTTGTCCGTAGGCGGCTACGGTTCGGAGAAAGACAAATTCAGCGAACCTACGGGTATTCAGTATTACAGCGGGCATATTTACGTTGCGGACAGGAACAATCATCGTGTGCGGATATTCGACAAAAAAGGTGATTTTATAAGATGTTTCGGCATTAAAGGGGCTGATAAAGAATATTTTGAAGGGGATGAATTTAAAAAAGGATATATTTTTCAGTCATGGTTTGTAATGGCCGCAAAGTTTCTTACGCCAGATTCATTTTTCCATAAAGAAGGAAATGTTATAGGAAATATGGAGTATCCGGCGGCTCTGGCTGTTAGTGAAAACGGCGAAATAATAGTTGTCGACAGCGCAAGCGACAGGCTGAAATGGTTTTCTAATAACGGAAACCTTATAGGTGGTGTTGAACCGGAAAATTTATCTGTGCCGTTTGAGTTTATATCCGGTATAACCTTTTTGGACAATGAAAAATGTATTATGACTACCGAATTGAATGATAAAGCGGTTGTTTTGAATAAAAATTCGGATATAATATGCCTGTTATCGTATCCGGCAGGCAGATTGAATTTTCCGTATTGTGAAGGCAATACTGTTTGGATATTGGATAATTGGAACAAACAGTTACATAAATTTTCCTTAAAATAAATTTTCCTTTCTGCTCAAAAAAGAGCCTTGAATTTTTTAAGTTCGTGAGTTTGATATGAAAACCGTTAAAAAAAATGATATTAAGATACTGCCGACTCGAAACGGTCTTTTTACCGCTGATTTTAATGGCATATTGCTTCACAGCAGGTTTGATCCGTTAAAAGAGGCACAGCGGTTTGTTCAAGGGTGTAAACTGGAGCGGGGAGACTGTGTGTTTCTTTACGGGTTTGGGCTTGGTTATCATGTTAAAGAGATTGCCCGCAAAATAGGCGGTAATGGGTGCCTTATAGTTTTAGAACTGAACGCGGATTTGTTCCAAAGCGCTATGAGCGTTTGCGATATTGAGGAAATATCTTCTTTATGCAATTTTGATATTGTAATGTCGCCTGATAAAATTGTGGAAACTTTAAATATTATATCTCAAAGAGAAATGGGGCAAAACAGGAACTGGAAAACCGTTATCCATCCGACTTCTTTTAAATGTATTCCGAAAAAACATAAAAAAATAGCCCGGCTTTTTGAAATGAGGTTACTCGAAGACAGAACCCGCCATAAGTTTAAGTCGCTTTACCTTGAAAATTTCAGGAAAAATATATCTAAAACAATATCATCGCCCGGACTGAACTGTTTTGTAAAAAAATTCAGGGATTTGCCTGCGGTTATAGTGGGTGCGGGTCCGTCGCTTGATGATTATCTGGATTATTTAAAAGACATACAGGATAAAATATTTATTGTGGCGGTAGATACATCGGCAAAAGTTCTTATCCGTGAAGGAATAAAACCTGATTTTATTGTTACGGTCGATCCTCAGGAGCGAACGTGCAGGCATTTTGATGGGATATGGGATTGCGGTGTGCCTCTTTTGTTTACGCCTGTCAGCGCTGGTGAAGTTATTGAAAAATATAAAGGTCCTTTAATTGTATTTCTGCAGAAAGATCATTCCGTTACCGGCGGGTTTGAAAATTTGCTGGGAACTAAAGGGTTTTCTTTATCCGGCGGATCGGTCTCTTGTATTGCGTTTGACATAATGGTTCAGCTTGGATATAATCCGATTGTGATGGCGGGAATGGATTATTCCTACCCTAATTTCAAGGCGTATTGCGCTAATTCTTTTGAAAGTGAGCAGTTAAGGCAATTTACACACCGATATTATACGCTTGAAATGGCACACCGCAAACGGATTGAGGCGGAAAAAATCGTGAAGGTTCGCTCGTATTCAGGCAGGGAGGTTTTATCGGGTTTAAGCCTTTGCAGTTATAAAAAAAATATCGAGAAATTAGTTGCGCATAACCGTCAAAAAGTGTCATTCTATAATCTTGCTGATTGCGGAGTTCTTATTGAGGGAACCAGTTATATCCGCAAAGAATCGTTATTAGGTAATTTGACTGTTTCTATTGATAAACAGGCAGATGCAGCACAAAATGTACAGGATGAAAATCTTGAACAGCAAATTATTTTTAAACTTAATAAAATGAAAT